>DAOSUS010000024.1 GCA_035378955.1 Candidatus Hydrogenedens sp.
ATACCACCGAGATAGTACTATCTCCATTAATAGATATTAAGTCTGGAAACCCGTTATTATCAATGTCCCATGAAAACACGGATTTGGGATTTTTACCTATCTTAATGGAACCTGTGCTTACAAAACTTCCATCGGGCTTTGCTCCAAAAACAACAACGGTTTGCCCCGTAGGATGAATGGTAACCGCCTCCAAATCTCCATCACGGTCTAAATCCACCATTAATAACCCCCTCGGATTTCCGTTAGTTGCATACCTCTTTTGTGTGCTTTTATCAAATGTTCCATCTCCATGGCCAAACCAGCATACAAAACGGGATGGAGATTGGTCATCGGCATCATTCGGGTCTTTACTACTTACAAATAACAAATCTAACTTACCATCATGGTTTACATCAGCTAACTTCACCGCCATTGGGTAATCGCCTACAATTGTTTCTTTAGCGGAACCAAAAGCACCTGTGCCATCTCCTAAAAGAACCGAGACCGTATCTGCCCCCGGATTAGCTGTAACAATATCCTTGTTCCCATCATTATTCACATCACCTACAGCGACTGATGATGGATAGGGAAGATGAGAAAAGGTAGGATCTTTAATAGAATAAGTTCCTTTTTTTTGAAAAACCCCTTGACCATTATTCAAATAAACGGTTACACCCATTACCTCTCTTTCACAAAAAACAAGGTCTACGGAATTATTGTTATTATCAATCGGAGTAGATACAATAGACTGAATAACACCCGAAACATCCCATTTCCCTTTCTCTGTTAAAGAAAGGTCTGTGTTAACCTGAAAAACCTTAAAATAGGCACTTCGATTGGAACAGATAATAATTTCATTTACAGAATCCCCATTATAATCGCCAAAAGTCATTGTCCCTATATCTCCATCCAATAGAGGCCGCGTTTCCATCCTGCTAAACGCCTTTCCATCTCCATAGATTACACCTACACGATTTAATCCCGAAAGAGTAAATATCAAATCTTTTTTAGTATCTGCATTCAAATCTACTTTATCTATATCAATAGCACCAACACCTAAATTTATCATTTTTTGATATGTAAAATTTCCTCCTTGTGAACCATAAAAAATCTCTGCAGCTGCAAAAGGTCCGTTAGCAAGTTCCCCCGTGCTTAATGTCAATTCCCCGTATAACAATCCAAGTATATCTAAATACCCATCTTCATTCAGGTCTTCTATTAAAATCTTCATCGGAAATGCCTGTGATTGTAAAGTATTTGTTAAGGTAAAACCTCCATGGGTATCATTGATGAATAAGGAGTAATTTCCACTCCCTGCATTTGCAACGATTAAATCTGGATAAGTATCTGCGTTAATATCCATCGTTTCTATACCTCGGGGATAAGTACCAACGGCATAATCTAACTTTGTTGAAAAAGGACTATTGGTCTGACTTAATAATACAGAAATATTATTAGAATCCCGATTAGAAACGACCAAATCCACTTCTCCATTTTTATCTAAGTCAATAGATAATAGCCATCGAGGACTACTACCGCATGGAATATATTGGCACTCACTCCAAGTCCTGTTTCCCGCATTTAGAAGATAACCAATCTCCCCTGTTCCTGATGCCGCCACAAGAATATCAGCAAGTCCATCTCTATTAATATCCGAAAACACCAGAGCCAACGGCTTTGCCCCTGCTTTTAAAGCAATTGCTTGCGACGGCTCAAAAGTTCCATCTCCCTTCCCATAAAGAAGGGAAATCGTATCCTCGTTTTGATTTACCACTCCTAAATCCCCATATCCATCACCATCTATGTCCTCCGCTTTTACCATCCCCGGACCTTTTCCCACAGCATAATCTACATGCAAACGGAAATTTCCCTTCTCAGAATTGCGTAACAAAACGGCTACTTTATCCGTATTATAATTGGTAACCGCAATATCGGGTGCTCCATCTTGATTAAAATCCCCGTAGGTTAAAAAATGACTGATACCCCCGGTAGGATATTGATAAATTGAATGGAAAAAACGAACGGAAACATTCGGGTCAGGATTTTCCGTTCCATCGCATCCAATAAAGAAAGGAAGAACCGTGAAAAGCAACCAGAAATAATGTTGCAAAAAAAAGATTTTATGCATAAAACACCTTTTATCAGTTATACTTTTATACATAGAAAACTCTCTGAATATAATACAGAAAATATATTATAAAGTATATCATCCATGAAAAGAATTTCCGTTGTTTCGGATTTACATATATTTTGTTCTCGCTCTAACTGGGAAGCCAAGTTATATGCGGTAGATGAAGCCATACAATCTTCCGATATATTTGTTTTTAATGGAGATACCTTTGATTTCCACTGGGTCGAAGAAAAATCTAACGAACAAGTTTTCCAGAAAGCTATTGATTTCTTAAAAACACTTGCAGAAAAATATCCCCATTGTCATATTCATCTCAATCTGGGAAATCATGACCATCGCTGCGAATTCTGCCAACTATTAAGTCAATTGGAAAAAGATGTCCCTAACTTTTCATGGCATCCCTATTATTTGAGGGTAGGAAAAATTGTCTTTCTTCATGGCGACGCCTCCATTCGCAAAATGAACCATAGCCAGTTGACAAAATATCGAAACCGCTGGGAACGCAAACCCTTGCAAAGAAATTACTTTGTCAATCAAATTTACGATATAGCAGTAAGCATGAGAACCCATGTGGCTATATCTCATATTTATTTTCGACATCGAAGAACTGCTCGAAATTTACTATGGTATTTAAATGAATTGGAACTTGGGACCGACGCAGGTATTAGTGAAGTATATTTTGGACATACACATGTTCCCCTGAGAAATTTTCGCTACAAAGGCATTACATTTCATAATACAGGAACCGCTTATAAAGGAATGAAACTTCATATCCTGCGCACATTAGTTTTATAAATTCCTTACGAATACATTATCAGAAAAAATTTATTCTGTCTCCGCCTACAATCCCAAATCATCCATAACTTTATTTTGCTTATTGGAATAGTCATTCTGAACATTTTGTACACTCTGGCGAGAATAAGAACCTACCGCACCTGAGGAGTTTGTCATAGTATTTAATTGCTGTTGGACAGCCATCCCTCCTGTAACAGAATTCATAGGATATGACCCCACTGGTGTTGCGGGAGTAGTTGTTTGTGGCGTTTGTGCTCCTGCAAACAAGGGATGAGAAACACCCCCTGTTTGTGCATTGTAGATAAAGGCTTGTCCATCACTTGTTCGTGGAACAAAACTTAAATAGGTAGGGTAGAGACTATCCAATGTCGCTGGATAGTAACCCGTTGCCCGTGCATATTGAGCAATGGCATATTTTACCTGTTCCATCTTGCGGATATCTTCAGATGGAATACTTGACGGGACTGTGATTATCTGACCTGTAATCGGGTCAAAACTATATGCACTATCACCCGAGGGGGAAGGTAACGAAGGCAAGTATTGAGGAACTAATTCATTGAGCGATGATGGATACCTACCCTTTTCTGCCTGAAATGTTTGAATAGCCCGTTCTAAATTTATTTTGCCTGTTTGGTCAGCAATACCTTGAACCTGTCTCTGCATACTTTTCAGTTGTTGCGCCTGCAATTCACCTTGAATGGCTGTTGTTGTAAGTAATTCTACTCCACAACCTGAAAAGACAAGGGGAACAAAACATATAAAAATAATAAATAATCTCATATCAAACATTCCTTTTTTCTTTTCTATATTCTACCATGTAAAACGATTTTTGCACACATATTGTTTCCGTAAAACCTTTAAAAAAACAAACGGCGTATGTTTTTCAACATACGCCGTTGGAAATGGCAAGTTTAGTAGATGTTATCTTAATATTTTCAAAATTCTCTCTGCTATTTTTTGAACAATTTCCGGTTTCTTATAGTCCCCTCGTTCCAAATGTTGTTTTGCTTCCTCTACTTTTTCAGGGCGAACCGCTTCCTGTTCTTTACTGACTTGTATCAACCGCGATAATTCAGCCGCCGCTTGTGCTTCGGAACTGATAACCACCTCATCTTCTTTTGGGGTATCTACCTTTCCGTAGCCGCGTATATCTTTCATACTGCTATCGCGGTCGCTTTTTACTTTCGTCGGTTTTTCCGGGACCGGCTCTGGTATCCCACCGACACTTTGTATTCTAACCATTTAACTTTCCTCCAAATATATATCATATTTTATCTTACATATACTTTATCGGCAAAATAAACTTTTTCTTTAATTTAAACCCATATTTTTCACAAAAACATAAGCCATTGTTATATAATTACTTATATAAAATATGCCTGTAAAATGCATTGTAATTTTTCTTTTAATGATAAGATATGCTTTATTATAACAAACATTCAAACTCAATTAAACTCTCATGTATAAGCAAGTAGATAGAATGAAAATAAGATGTAAAAAATTTTTAATATTCATTTTTTTTCTATCTTTCTGTATTACAGGATTTATCTTTTTTTTAATTCCTGAACAAGGTTTCCGTGGTTATATAATTCAAGACACAAATTTATCTGTATATTTTCCTGATTTTCCGTCCTTCTGGAGTTCTGCAAAGAAGCAACAAATAACCGTCTCTGCCACTAAACATCTTTTCAATTACTTATATGACATAGAACTATCTTTCCGAAAAAAATGGGGTATACGACCTACACTATTTCGTTGGTATCTCTGGGCTGGAAAACCTTTACTTATCAGCTGGAACGAACAAGGGGATTACCTGGTATCTATTAAACCGCGACAATTATTTCGCCTATTTCTTTTACCTTCATGGAAAATATCAAACAATATTACTTATGGCGGAGATTACTATTACCTCTGGAAAGGGAATGAACTTCTAATTAGTAACAAAGATACTGTTTTAAGTCAGGTCGTCCGTTTCTCCAACATACCTTCAAATACAAACAATAATACGGCTTACATAGAATTAGGGAAAAATCTAAAAGCATCCTTTTCTATTCATGCGGAAAATAATTTTTACATCGAGGGAAAAATCGCTTCTAATAAAAAACCCCTTGATGGTCTTTCTTCTTTTTCGGACTTTTTTAATTCAAACCTTTCATCAGTCCTTTTGGATTGCCCTTTAATAGATACTTTTTCAGATACTTCATTAAAAAATACCCTTTCTTCACTAATACCCCAAAAATTGTTGCAACCCATCTTTATAGGGTTACTATCTTTTAAAGATACCTATCTTGAAAAATTATATTTACAATTAATAAATAAAGGACTACTTAATAGAAGTGTGTTTTTTTATTATGGAATATCAGATAAGTTTTCAAATCCGATACCTATTTTTGGCTTCTGGTTTCCTTATGAAAATAGTGATATTACGCAACTTTTCTCTGAACTTAATTTAGAATTGCCTTACTATTCACACCCATGGAATTCGTTTGATGGATATATAGCACCTGTATGGAACAACGCTCTTTGCCTTTCTATGGTCTATTATAAAAAAGGTTGGATTATTTGCTCTCAGGAAGCACTTATGGCCGAAATAACAACCTTACTTCATGAAAACAAAAGCGACTTAAAAACAAATCCCGTATTCAATATTAACATTGCACAAGTTAGCGAGGATATAGAAAAAATCTTCCTCTGGTGTGCAAAGCAGGAACTATTAAACGGTATTAATGAAAGAGACATGTCAGGGCTTTATTCTCCATGGAAACAGTTTCTCAAAGAAATGGGAACTCTTAAACTGTCGCTTCTTCCCTTAGAGAATAACCAGGAAAACTATTTTCTAATTCGTGGGGGATTTGTCAATGATAAGTAAAAAATATTACCCCTATATCTTGCTCATTATTGCAATAATTCATATATCTATATCCCCTGAAAGTTCGGGAAGAGAGGCTCAATTCCTGATTGGGAATGGGAATATGCTTGTTGGAGTTTCATCAGATGGAAATATTTCTTTTGCAAGATGGAAAGGAATTGGTGGAAGCAATCATTTGGGAGCGTTTTATAGTTCCGTGTTACAAGAAGAAGATAAAAAAGTTTTCATAGAACCTACTATATCCATGTTACAAATTCAGAATTCTATTTATACACTCACAGAGCCAAACAATCTAAATATTAAAGGGAAATATGCAACACCAGAAATCCCTTTACTCGAATTTGAAGGAACGATAAAAGATAAGGAATTAGCCTGGAAACAGGAAATATTTGTTCACCCTTCCAGAGATATCATTTGTGTTCATTTCCATTTCAATAAAAATCCACAAAAAGATGTAGTAGAAAATTTCATATCTTATCAAAATATTTCTCCTAAATCTCCACCCATCCCTGAAAATGCTTTTTTGAACAATCCGGCAAATTTTCAGAAAGATATTTGTGTATTCTGGGATACAACATCCCAAGCACTGATATATTTCCGCCCTTATAAATCGGGTAATTCTGATTTATACAAACTTGAGCAGATAAAGGATACTTCCAATATCCCGCAAAAATTCTGGCGAAAATTTGAAGAAGGAGTATATATTGGAATTTTTTCCACGAACCCCATTAAAGGAGCAAATATACAAAACTATCCTCTACTTAAAAATGACATATCTTATATTACAAATCAAAAATTCCCAACAACTCTACATATATTGGATGATTACTGTTCCTCTTTAATCACTCAGCCCATAGAAACAACAGAGAACACAAAAGAAATCAACCTTTTCTATGTCTTCGCCCAGAACTATTCCGAAATGGAAGAATTAAATCAATGGATAAAAGCAACCCATTATAATCAAGCAAAGCAAGACTTATTCTCTTATTGGAAACTTAAATGGGAAACAGCAAAGAAAGATATAAAAGAAGAATTTGCAAATAACTGGTTACAAATTGCCTTATGTACAGAACCCACAACGGGGGCTATATTAACCAACCCTTATGACCCTATCTGGGGCAACCGAATTTCATTACAGAACTGTTTCTCTCTAATTCAATCGATGAACAACATGAACATGTTCGATTTCTCCAAACAACTTGCTTCTTTCTGGTATCGAATAGGTAAAGAACGAAAACTTTCTGCAAAACAAACCTTCCCTTTATGGGCTTATACCGATGGAACTCCTGCATGTCCCGATTATTGGATGGATGTATCACAGTCCGCTTATTTCATCTCTATGATTTACGCTTTAACAAACAACATGAATTTTACAGAGAAAAAAGACTTCCTAACTGAAAAATGGGATGTGCTTACATGGAGCATAAATAACCTCTGCCTCTGGAAAATCCCCGGGGACTTACTTCCTGCACCTTCTTTCTCAGAGGCATTCAATCGAGATATGCAAACGGCCAACCTACTTATACAAACACTTATAGGGATACAAAAAGGTATTCAACTGGCAAAAATGATATTTGAACCCGTTCCAGAGCTCTGGGAAACAAGGGATAAAGAACTACAAACCTATATCCGACTTGCAATATTAAATAAGGAAACTCTGGCGTTCTTATCGGACACAGACCTCCCCGATTGGAAAAAATTCTTTCCCGATAACAATATTCTATGGCAATTACATGTAAAGTATAATGGAAATATCATGCTTCTGAAAGATATAAAATAACCCTAATTATAAACCCTAATAAAAAAGTTATTTATGGGTATAAAGTATAAAAAATCGGATTACATAGGAAAGAATGGTCTTTATAGGGTAACGGGACTTCATCTCTATAAAAAAAGAATGTTTTCTTTTTCCTACTTTTCCTTTGCATATCCCTTTTCTTCTTTTCGGGACTTTTTCTGAACCAACAAAACTCCCAACAAAAACTTACCTATACAGAAGGAATTGTTATTAACAAAACGGATATAGGAGAACAAAAAAAAGACCCTTCAACTTCAGAGATAATAGGCTGTCAAATTACTATTGAATTTTCTTTGTATAACGGACGGAAAATACAGAAGGAAATTTCTCTGGAAAATGAATTTTGTTCTTATATCAATACAGGAGATTTGCTCTCTGTCCTCTATCATCACAACCAATGGAACGGTTCTGTGGAAATCGTATCTTATAGCCGTATGCCTGTAAAAAAAGGTAATGATTAAGAGAAATTCAAAGCCTGCAAGCGTTATAATATTAAACAATAAAAAACACTTTCACAAACCTATATGTTGGGAAGTATCATGACATTAAATCGAGAAGAAATGTATCGAATTTTTGCAGAGACAGTAATTATTAAAAAACCCCGTTATGGGATTATTAAAGGTTATCATGAGTTACCCTATATTTGTCTTGGTGAAGCATTAGAATCCCATTACGGTTCTTTATGTGTTCGCGGAAAAATTCATGTCTCTCCCCAATTTGTTATAACACCCTCTTACTACAAAACGAAATATAGCGACCTGTTCGGTGAAGACAATGTCAATGTTGAGATTGCAGGGCGTATATTCGGTTTTTTAGGTTTTCCTGACCGACCCATAGAGTGCAAATCTGAATTTCTGGAAATTAAACATCTGGAAGAAAATATTGATACGGCTCTATCCAACAGTCTGGATGAACTGGAACGGAAAGAAGACATTACTACCGGTATCTTTATTACACCCGATAGCCGTTATTATCCCATTTCAATAGAAAGATTTATTACCTCAATACTTGATGATGAATTCTCTTTTTAAGGAGGGAATATTATGAAAAGTGCGTATGAATTAGCTATGGAAAGATTAAACAAGATGAGCGGGGAAGTAAAAAAACTGACCCCAGAACAAAAGGAAAAGATTGCAGAGATAAATCGTAAATACGACTCAAAAATCGCCGAAGTCAAAATATCATTTGAATCCCGATTAAATAATGCCTCATCTTATGAAGAATTGGAAATGATAAAGGCAGAGATGAGTAACGAGATTCAAAAATTAGAAGAAGAACGACAAAAAGAAAAAGATAAAATCTGGGAAAAAGATACAAAATAAACAACATAGATTGATTTCCTATAAAATATCCACACATGAAGAGAACAATTGAGAGAGAATATGAAAATAAGGGTATAAAAGGGAATATGGTAAATCCGTGTTTAACTTGCGGTGCATGTTGTGCCTTTTATAGGGTTTCCTTTTACTGGAGAGAACGAGGCGATTTCCAGGCAGACGGTGTCCCGGAAGAATTATGTGAAGACCTTACTCAGTTTCGTTGCGTTATGAAAGGCACAAATCAACCTCATCCGCGCTGTATAGCACTATTAGGAACTATTGGGAAACATGTGCTCTGCAAAATCTACAATCGAAGACCTGTTGTATGTAGAGAAATAGAACCTTCCTATAAAAACGGCTATCCCGAAATAAAATGTGATAAAGCACGCCTTGCCTATGGATTACCCCCTCTAACCCCGGATATATGGAAAACAAAACCCGAGGATAGTAATTCTTCCCCGAACCCATTCCCCCTCTCCGCATAACTACCTACATCCAAATCTCACCATTTAAAAACAAAACCAAAACATGTATATAAAAAAATCTTTTGCCTCTTCATATATTAATGACATCCACCCCATCCGCCCATTCCTTCTCTTGTCCCATCTCTCCCCTCTGTCCCATCCGCCCATTCCTTCTCTTATCCCATCTGTCCCATTTGTCCCATCCGCCCATTCCTTCTCTTGTCCCATCTGTCCCATCTGTCCCATCCCCCCATTCCTTCTCTTGTCCCATCTGTCCCATCTGTCCCATCCCCCCATTCCTTTTCTTGTCCCATCTCTCCCATGTGTCCCATTCGTCCCATCTGTCCAACTACTTTTTCGATTGCAACAAATATTCTTCCTTCCCTTTGACCATCCAGTCCCAGAGTGCTTCACGCCATTGCTGAACCCTCTGTTTTTCTGCATCTGTTTGGGCTAAAGATTGAGCCTGTGAGATAAGTTCTCCCAATTCTTTCATTCGTTCTTCTGTCCCCAAAGTAGTCCATGCTACACTCTTCCAATCAATCCCATTAGGCTTGTAATAGGGCTTTGGGTAGTTCTCCCGATTGCAGGCGATTTGCTCAATTTGGAGATAAAACTTTTTCATAGGCTCACTCGCATTGCCAAAATAGAGGTGAAAGAACTCATCCAAAATTGCATCTACATCCTGCGTCGGGTCGTCCCAGATTTTTGCAATAACATACCCTTCTAACATATCTTGCTCTCCACATATAAAAATACCTCGTATCCCGTCCTCGATAAACTTTCGCATAATTTTTGCCGTCTCATGAACCATGATGTTAGGGAAACATTTAAATCCTCCTCCCAATCCTGCTTCCATCGGGTGATGGTAATAATTCCACAAAAAAACAGGTGCCTTTGCCTTTTTTAGCCATTCATGATATAGGTTCATATCGTTTTCATATATTTCTTTGTGGATAGCATAATAACAGGTATGTAAACACGGGGCTATGGATACATTGGGTTCGATGTCAAAACCACGGGGAGGCAAAGCATATTCCCAATAGGCAAGGGCAGCAATGTATTTATCCGGATGTGTCTTCTGCAATTCCCTTGCCACCGCATTTACAAAGGAGAAAACATAATTGCTCATGCGACCACTGCTAAATTGTCCTGTCCACATATTGCGACCGGAACTTATCAATTCCTGACAACGCTCACATCGGCAGAATTTCAGATTATCATCGGGAACAATAGCGAAATAGTTTCCTACGGCTTTCCAGCCTTCAGGCACATCCTTTGTTCCATCAAAAAAATCATCTGCTATTTGCGACACTTCTTGTATCAGTTTTGGATGTGTATAACATAGTTGAGTACCTGAACCGGGCCCTTTTGCCTGATATTCTGGGTCCGTAAAATATTTTTCAATGGTTTGTTTATGAAATGTATGGTTACCTGCCCATTTCTCGCCACCTAATCGCAATCGGCGCCAGAATAGAAAAATTTCAGCACGGGATACTGTCCCCCACTGTTTTTGCATAAAGGGCCAATTACCTGACCATAAAGCATCTCGATATTTCAATGCAGGCGCACGGCGAATATCCATGCCTTTTACTATAAGCGTAGGCTGTGAAGGAATAATAATACTTATTTCGTTTGGACCATACCAACGAACACCACAGAATTTTTCAAGGAAATGATATACTGCATAACAGGTTCCTTGCTCGTCATATACGCCCGGTAATTCTATTTCGCCCTGACTACGCAATGGCATACCGACGGTTTGCCAATAATCAATCTTCTGGCGCGTATCCGCGAGGGTATTCCCGCAATTCATAGGTCTTCCCAATTCACGACGATTGAGTTCCGTATCTTCCCAATCCCGACCTAAAAGAATTAGCGTATCCGGACGAAATGCAATAATATACTCCTGGGAAGCGAGGTCTGAACCTTGAAAACCTAAATCATGGGTAAAACGGCTATCTCCAATAAGTATTTTCCGTCCTGATACAGGTTTTGCATCATTCTTAATAGGCACTTCTACACCTGTCATCTTCAAAACATGATATTGCAACTCCAATGATGCAAGATGTGCCGAAGGTGTCGGATTTTCGGATACAACAATACAACAAGCAGGTTTCCCCTTCTTCACCAATACAAAATCTGTCCCTCCATCTCTATCACTGCCAAATACACAGATACAACACATGCCTATAAAAAGAAAAGTAACCAAAAACCTTATCTTCATCATACCTATATCCCGTTCTTTTAAGAATAAGTTATTTCTAAAAATATATATCCTCTATATCCTGTTAAATCACGAACTGAAAAATCAAACCTTGAAATCGGAATATTAAAACCAGATAACAAATTATCAAAAGGAATAGTTATAGAGGTTGGTTTACTAATTGACCACGACAAACCAAAATAATTGATTAGAATATTGCATTACAACAGAACACTCCATGGGTATTTTATGTAGTGGAAATCTTTTTCTGGGTTCTTCTCTTGGCTTTGTTTTCTTTTCGTTCCTGCTTGTTCTTTCGTTCTTTACTCCGTTCTTTATTCCTCTCTGTAGGTGGACCTTCGTGGTCTAATTTAGGAGCGGGAAGTTTTTCCAAAAGTTGGTTGAAATATTCTTTGGCTTTGATGACTTCTGGGTCATCGGAATTAGTTACTTCTTTATAACCCGTTCCATCACGACTATCTCCGCAGTCATACAGTCTTCCATAGTGTAGAGGCGAATTATCTTCCAATAGCCAGCGTTTTGTCCTCAAAATGCGTCTGTCCGCAATGAAACTGAATATCCATTCACGGGTTGTTTCACATTTACCTATTAAAAAAGGCATTAAGGATACACCATCCATAGGTCTATCTTTGGGTACAGGGACACCTGCCCAATCGCATAGTGTCGGCAGAATATCTGACAGGTCTGTTAATTCCATTACACTACCCCGTTGTTTAACATACCCCGGTCCCCAGATTATCATAGGCACGCGTGCACCTAATTCTGTGGGTTGACCCTTACCGGAACCACCGGTACCGTTATCCCCTGTGAAGATAACAATGGTTTTCTCTTTCATTCCCGCCTTTTCAATTTCCTCCAACAATTTTCCCATCAATTTATCTAAATACTCCACATTATCCTTAAAAATTTTTTTATCACTTTTTGTTAAATCATCGCCGTCTTTCTTCGAATCCGGCGTTGGCAAATGAGGAGCATGCGTCAGGCAAGTCGGATAATAAATCACGAAGGGTTGCTCTTTGTGGCGGTTCAGAAAATCGATAACGAACTGATTATGTATATCGGGTCCATAATCATCGGGTTTTGTTGGGATATATTCACCATTGCGGACGATGGACGGATGCCAATATCGGGCATATTTGCCATCGCCTTCAAATCCACTTGTATATGCAACACCCGGCGGAATATATTCTTTATACGCCCAGGTGCAATATTCATCAAATCCACATTCAAAGATAAGTTTGGGTAGTTCACCCGACAGTTGCCATTTGCCGGACATGGCTGTGGCATAGCCTGCCTCTTTCAGCAGGTTGATAAAGGTTCGATGACTTTTAGCAATATCTTCTATATCACTTTTAGGCTTTGGACCACCTCGCCTATTCGCAAAATTATAAACACCGTTATGACAACCGTATTGTCCTGTCAATAGCATGACCCGCGTCGGATGACAAATCGGTGTTGCGTAGCAGGTTTCGAATTTAACGCCTTCCTGAGCCATACGGTCTAAATTGGGCGTGTGGATTTCTTTATTCCCATAGCAGGACAATTCCTTGGCTCCGATGTCATTGGCTAACACGACAATAAAGTTAGGACGGTCCTGTTTCTTTTTTTTATTATCCTCCGAATATGCCATTTGAGAAAGTATAAAGGAGCCAAGACCGAATGCGGATATTTTCTGCACAAACTCACGACGCGACAGATTATTCATATTTCATTCCCTTCCCGATGGTTTTAAGAATTAAATTTTTTAATACTTCTCATTAAAATTACAATCTGATAATCATAAACACCTGTGGAGGTTTTTAGTTCCCTAATGGAAGCCATTTATCTGATTGCATACGGTTGCCCATACACGAGTATAAGGGAATTGGTAAGGATAACGAATAAATTCGACATGCCCATCCAGATATAAAACATTCCCTCCTCCCGGTTGATGATTTAGCATAGGAGTATTATAACCTTCACCCTCACCTTTTTTGAATAGGTTATCCCACATCATTGGGATTTCCGATGTAGAAGTGTTGGAATTCAAAAATCTTTCAACACCGTCCCTCATACGATATACTACTCGTTTTTGAGTGTCCCCAGGGTAAAAAGGATAAAACGATAAATCGCGGTCGTATATCTTTGCAACAGAATTAAGGGGAGCACCTATTGCTTCATCAAGCATCTCTCGAAATACGGTAACAAAAGCCCCTTCGATTTCTGTGCGTGGGTCAGGTGCTTGTTCATTTCCATTGGGAACTAAATAAAGCGATGGGATAATTACCCAGCCCAAATAACTGTATGAAATATCGTTAATTTTACATAAGTCGGGTTCTTCGGTTTCCTCATTCAGCCAACCTCCCGGTCCCAAGGCTACATCGCGGTCAATATCCGAAGGACAAATTAATACCTTCAAGTCGGATAGGTATTCAGGATACATCCACTTCGGTTCAAAAAATGACTCTTCCGTATTTATTACACTACAAGGGCTTGCATTCGTTGTCCAGGGGGTTTTTATTGCCTTTACAGGAGGATAGACATTCCCTTTACTTTCATTGGCATACATAATTAAAGATAAACCAATCTGTTTCAGATTGTTTGCACAGGAAGAGCGGCGGCTTGCTTCACGGGCACGGGATAAGGCAGGTAAAAGAATAGCCGCAAGAATTGCGATGATGGCAATAACGACCAGCAATTCAATTAAGGTAAAACCTTTTTTCCTATTATGAAATACCTGATAGCATGTCATATCTAACATTATATAATATGAAACAATCAAAAACAGATTTTTATTACAATTTTATAAAGAAGGAAATTATAGGTAAAACAAAAAAATTGGACAGGTCTCGTTTAACCAACCTGTTCAATTTATGAAAAACTTTATTAATCCCCGATAAGGGTGTTTAATTTCTGCAAATCATTGACGGGATTAGATGGTGCTTTCCCCTTTTGGTTTTCTTTCTTTTCAGCCTCTTTATCTTTGCCTAAAATAGAAGCAATCAATTGCTGATTTATTTTTATCGGCACGCCACTTTTCATTGCTTTCTCCCGCAGATAGAGGCGATAATCTTCCAATATCTCATTCTGAGCCATACGAATTTCCATTTCCCGCATCTGCTTCTTATCTTCTTCCATTTTAGGCTTATCCGCATCCGTAGGTAAAGTTCTTTCTAATAATTGCACAAAATAATGTTCGTTACTAAAATCTTTAATAGGTCCTACAAGGGCCCCGATATCCTTCCCTTCCAGTTCATTGAAAATACTTTCCGGTGAAATCATCAATCCTTCCTGGAAAAGATAATCTTTCGCTGTAAAAGGATTTGCGGTTTCTTTAATTTCTATATTCAAATCGGGGAACAACTTGGGTAAGTCATCAATAGATTTTGCTTCTGCTTTTATCTTGTTGGAAATTTCTTCTACCCTCTTTTTGTAATCATCTTGAAGTTTTACCATATTCGTATAGTCTTTCTCTACACGCTCACGCACCTTATCAAGCGGCGGTATTTCTCCTTTGGTTCTCTCTAAAACTTTTGCGACAAATACATTGTCTCTTGCTGTAATTACCTGATATTCCGAATCCTTCTCCGGTTCCATAAAGGCACTTCGGAATTGGTATATATCAAACTGATTTAATCCCTCGACGGCTTTGGATTCTTTAGTAAAAGGACCTATCTTCACAATTTTCAATCCTTTTTCTTGAGCCACCTTTTCAAGGGTCTTTTCTTCATTGGCTTTTTGGGCAATTTCTTTTGCCTGTTCTTCCCTTTGTTTCTTTTCTTCATCACTCAATGAAGCACGAATCATAATCTGGCGTGCATGAACTTCGCGGACACCCGTTTCTGCATTTGTCCGTTCCTCTTCTACCTTAAATATATAATAAGCACCAAAGGTATATACAGGTTCATTTATCTCACCTACCTTCAATGAGAATAAAACCTGACGATGGGGAGGGTCATTTTCCCGTGGAGATTGCCATCCCAAATCACCACCCGGTTGACTTTTCTGGTCCGAATAGGTTTTTGCCAGTTCCGCAAAATCTTCACCTTGTTTGGCTTTATTATATGCCTCGATGGCTCTATCAGGAACCGGAGGGACCAAAGAAATCTTTACCGTTTCCGCAACTATGGTATCCGGGTCGCGATAGGTTTCTTTATTCTCCTCAAAATATTTTGCCAGTGCATCCTCTTTTATTTCTATCGGCGGAGCAATCTTTGCATATTTAATGCGGATACGAGTGAAATTGTTCATCACTTTTTTATCTATGCTCGTAGGGTCAAATCGTGCAGGTGCCAACAATGTATTCATAAAAACCTGACGCGATATAGACTTTTGAAGGTCTGCATAAATCTCATTCCAATTAATCTTTCCTTGATTGGCTTCGACCCATGCATTCCATGCTTCACGGTCCAATTTACCATCTTCCGTGCGGAATTGAGACCATTTTTGCATCTGCTCAATAAGCAGGCTGCGGTCTACTTTGAAGTTCCGTTTCTGCTCTTCTAAAGTAATCAAATTGGAATCTATCATTTGTTGTAAAATCTTATCCGTTTCACCGTTTTTCTCTAATTCCTCAATAGATGCAGGTTTATCTGGTGTTGACCTTTGCTGAATAAGCATATTCAAATTGCGGCGGAATTCACTCTCCAACACAGGTAGATTAGAAACAGTTGCTATCGGATTATCTTTAAATTCAGGCGTTGCAGACCTATATTTCCCCGGCATACCAAAGAACAGAACGAACGGCACCGCAATCACTATAACAACAAATAACAAAATAGCACGACGATGTTTCCTCATTAAATCTTGAATCATAGACAGAAACCTTTTATACTTAAAATTCCAGTTAAGATTTATTGAAAATCAAACATAGTTGCAAAAAGGCATTTTGCTAACCGAACAATAAATGTATCATAAATGGTATTTTATACTCAAATAAAGGAATTTCCTAACATCATGATAAAAAGAAAACGAAACAAATTGCTTTCAGGTTTCCATAACCTTTTTTTGCTGTATACCCTATTTTTGTTTTCCTCTATTTCAACGATTTTAACAATCCCTTCCTATGCAGAGGATAAACCTTTGCGTCAGTTGAAAATTCCAGAATTATCCCTTGGACAGGAAGGTATTAGTTCCTGGCAGGAAAAAGTTCGGCATGAACTATCACAACGGCTATCTCTTCCAAATACAAAGCCTCCCTCTTTTAATGAAAAACACATAAAAAAAGAGGAAAACCTTAAATGGAATTTAGAAGAAATAGAAATACAGAGCACTTTACAAAGACGGATTTACATTTCTCTTGCTACCCTTTCTCCCAAAGAAGAGAAAAAATATCCTGCGATTGTATGCATTCACGGACACGGAGGAAATCGGTATACCGCTTTTGAAAATGAGCCTTCACCCTATCATGAGTTCGGCAAAACATTGGTGCAGAACGGGTTTGTGGTAATAACGACAGATGTAGGTCAACATGAGGTCTATGAAAAAGACCGAACCTTAATGGGCGAACGATTATGGGACCTGATGCGTTGTGTGGATTATCTGGAAACACTTCCCTTTGTAGATAAAAACCGTATAGGATGTGCAGGATTATCGTTAGGTGGAGAAATGGCAATGTGGTTGGGAGCCATGGATACTCGAATTAAAGCAACCGTCGTTTGCGGTTTTCTTACCTATATGGACCAGATGGAAAAAAATCATTGTATGTGCTGGAAATTTGAGGGTTTGCGGGAGTTAGTTGATTTTCCTGACATCTATGGGCTGATAGTTCCCCGTGCTCTACAATGCCAAAACGGCGAAAAAGAACCGTCAGACCAGTTTCCACCTTCTTTAGCCAAAAAGGCATGGGCAGAAATAATACCGGCATACAGAGCCTTTAATGCGGAAGAAAAAGCAGAATGGATTATCCATAGCGGTGGACATGAAATTGCCATAGAGCCAATGTTAAAGTTCTTAAAGAGAAACTTATCCTAAAAGGTCAAACAGGTCGGATATTATCCTTTCCATTCTTCCGGAGTGCCCATTGTGTCAGCATCATAACTTGCAGAGACAGTGCTGGCAATACCGCCCCGTGGATTACATTCTATTACTATAGCCATTTTTCTGGGTCTACAAGCAAAAACAAGGTCTTCTAACATTTTATTAACTAAATGCTCATACCAGATACCCACATCACGATATGATAAAAGGTAATATTTTAAAGAACGCAGTTCCAGGCAGTATCTGTTCGGGACATAACGAATAGTTACCTTGGCAAAGTCCGGTAAACCCGAAAACGGACATACTGATGTAAACTCATCCGTTGTTGTAACAATTTCCATATTCCTACCCGATTCGTTTGTCGCATATTCATATTCAAAACATTCTAAACAATTACTTTCTATGGCTTTCGGGCTTTTGAAGGGAAGCGTTTTCCCTTGCGGCTTAAAATTACGAATTACTTTTACCTTTCCTGCCTTATCCTTCTTCTTTTCCATAACCAATCATCCTTTTCCCGTTCATATTTATATTATTGAATGATATAATACGATAAAATAGAATGATTATAAAAAAGGAAATATTAAGTGATTTTACGGTTAATCGTTGCATTTATCCTTATTTTTTTCATAGGAATAGGTGTATTCGTCGTCTTTAAAGGTTCTATTCTTTCGATTTTCAGAAAAGAGGAACCTATAAATCCACAGATTTTATTAGGACCTCCTTCATCCTTAGACGAAACAGGTTTGCCACGATATGAACTTTCCTTTTCGACCCTCAAAAAACCACCTTTCCAGTTTGAACCTGTTTCCGTTCCGATACATCGGTATCAACTGTTTGACTTCGGTGTTGCGGATATAAATCAGGATGGGCTTCTCGATATATTTTCCAGCAATTGTAATTTTCGTCCTTCTATCCTCTTGAACCGCGGACAAATGACTTTTGAGAATGTTATCTCAGAATTAAAATTGGGATTACAACCTGAGCTGCCCGAATTTGCGTGTAGCATGGCACCTCACAAAGTGGTGGAAAGAGGTTTATATATTTTCTACATCTGGCATAAAGTCCATATCTATTATTTAGAATTATCCAAAGATGCCCTTCCACTACAAATTGAAGTTACTGTCCCTCATTCACGAACAGACATAATAGAAACAAAAGGGGAGATAGCTATCAGAAAAATCCAACAGATTGAATCCGAAAAAGAACCGGGATTTACACAGTACAAATTGCATATAGAACACGAAGCCCTCGTTGTAATTGATATTGACCGTCCTGCCATTCCTACACAATTTACAATCCCCCATACATTTCCCTTAAACAAAATATACATCGGTCCAGCAAAAATATCCCCCACAGAACACACTTTCACATTAAATACCTTCGACCGACACAGTTATAGTTGGGCAGACATAAACGCAGACGGCAAAATAGATGTGTTTTCAGGTAGAGGTGGATTGCGGGGAAGTCCTGAATATGCCCATTTACGGAGAAAAATGAAAGACCAATTATTCTTAAATTATTGTGGGAATTGGTTTGAAAATGTTTACGATACAAGCGGATTGGAAAATTGCAGTTGCGGAACACGGAAATCATGCTGGATAAACATCGATAATGATGATAATCTTGAATTGTTTATTATCTGTGCTCGAGATGAACCATGCCGACTGTTTCGAAAAGGGAACAAAGAGGATACATATAAAGAATGTGCTACGGATTATGGTCTGGACATTCAAGGAGACCAACCTATTTTCTGGTTCGATGCAAATAATGATGGTCATACAGATTTATTATCTTTTTACGATAAAAAACTTGCTATTTATATAAATCAACAAGGCAAACACTTCCAAAAACAAATTATCGAGGGCAAGGAAAATAGGGAACTGGCTCCCTCTTTCCTTGCTCCTTGTGATTTCAATAACGATGGGACTATGGAATTTTTCCTTAACAACCAATCAGACCTTAAAACTTTTGCATTCCGACACACAGGAAACACTGCGTTTGAATGGTTAAATCCCGAAGATTTCCAATTACCTTCAATATCTCTCTGGGCGTGCTGGGCAGACCTGAATAACGATGGATATGATGACTTAATCTCCATTCCAGATGGCATATACTTAAATCATCAAGGTAGCACCTTCGAACGAATGGATTTGTTAGCATTAACGCACATTCCTATAATAGATATGAGTGATGCCCGCGTTCAGAGTTTCGACGCAGACAACGATGGGCGTCTGGATATTATGTTAGGCTACCGTATCAAAGGAGATAACCCCTCCGGTTATGGCGATTGGTGGTATTTAAGTTTCCTGAAAAACACAAGTAATACAGGAAACTGGATAACATTAGAACTTCAAGGACCTAATGGAAATCCCCATGCCTTTACTACCCCAATTTTGTGTAAAATAAACGAGAACACCTCAAAATTGCGTATCATGGGCGAAGCCGAACATTCACGAGCCAATCAAGGAAATTATCGTATCCACTTCGGGTTAGGCTCACAACAAGAACTCCCTCCCTTCTTCATTCTTACCCATGAAGGAGAAAAACCCATCAAAAACCTTACCATCAACACCTTAAATAAAATAAACCTTAACCCCAATTAAACATCCCCTTCCCATACAAAACATAATATACATTGCAACAAACTATAACAAAAAAATAAACCTGAAATTTATATTGATTTCATGTTTTCAATATAATATAAAAAATATAAAAAGATATAAGGAGTTAAGCTTTGGAAGTTAAAGTATATGAAATCACACCTTTTTTAGTGAATACTTATATTTTGATTGATAATGGGGAAGCCCTTGTTATAGACCCTGGTGAGGATAATTTTCGGCTAATTAGGGATTTGGGAAAACTAAAAGTGAAAGCGGTCATAAATACTCATTGTCACATTGACCACTGTGGGGGCAATGCCAGTGTTTGTAAAGCGACATCGGCACCTTTGTTAATGCATCCGGAAAGTGAGGTTGTTCTTCAAACATTGGGACAACAGGCACTACTGTTCGGTGTTCCTTTCCAGGCCTCTCCTCCACCGGATGGCTATTTGCAGGAAGGGGATGAAATCCAGGTAGGTAACTTAAAATTGAAGGTATTATATACCCCGGGACATGCACCGGGACATATATCCCTTGCAGGAGATGGCTTTGTTTTTGTTGGCGATGTCCTTTTCCAGGGCTCAATTGGAAGAACCGATTTACCTGGTGGAGATTTTCAAACTTTAATATCATCTATAAAGGAAAAATTGTTCCTTTTACCGGATGATACTATTGTTTACTCAGGTCATGGACCTGCAACCACTATAGGAGAAGAACGAAAATACAATCCTTTCGTAGGTGAATATTAAGGAATTATTCATGTTACCTTTCTTTATGCTATGTCTATTAACAGTTTCCTCTACTGTCCCTTTTGAAGTAACCCTAACTCCTGACCAGGTCTTGCCGATAACCTATACAAACGAACCTCTTATCATAAGTGTTTCGGGACCACCCAATACCCCCTTTGATATGCTCATTACAATCGTAAAACCTGATGGCGAAACCCTCACCCAATTACAGCCCAACAAGCCAGCTACTTACCTGAACGGGAAATATTGGGTAACGGTGCCCGACCTACCCGCTAACCGAGGATATTTTATTTCCACTATATCTATTAGATATAAAAATGAGACTCATAATTGGGAAATTCCTTTCTGTAGAATAGATAGGAATACAGATAAGGTAATGGTTCCTCCTTTTGCTCTACACAACCCCGATGGAGCCGGGTTATATCTTGCACAAATGCAGGGGATTAAAGAGGTATCTTTCGATAGTAATTTTTCTGACCTTCTGGAACAGGTAAAAAAAGCCGTATCCTTCGGATATCGAGTTACAATCGTTTTCGATGTGGATAAAAATAATTCTCCTACAGATATTTTTGAAGATTTAAATAACAAAATAGGGGGGTTGGTTAGTGTTTGGGAAATTGCAGGGAATTATACACCGGAACAACTCCGACATTTCTTTGGACAAGTCAAAAAGACCAAAGGAATTGCCATTTTCCGCATTTCGATTTCCAATATCGAAACTTTACCTAAAATCCTTTGCTCCGTTCCGGAGGAAATAATTAATGAGATTTCCTGGTGTGGGCACTCTTTTACAACAGAGGACTTAAAACAATTAAGGGATACTATCATTTTGCATAGAGGGGAAGGGACACCTTTTTCTTTGCGTTTCGATACAGAAAATATTTCTTCTAATCCTATAGAACTGATACAACAAATATGGATTGCCAAATATGTAGGGGCTCGGACAATAACACTTCCTTATTCTGCTCTGGTAAAGGATGGAAATATATCCCAATTATTCTCATTCTTATGCGGAACTACGCGTGTATGGTCGGAGGGTATCGAACCCTTGGGCTGGTATAATCATTCCGAGACATCTCATGCGTTTGTTTTTCATGCAGTCCCTCATTGGATAATGGTTTTTTGGGGGACAGGACCTCTGAACCTTTCGGGAGAAGGGCTTGCCACAACACAATTCTTTGATAGTTACGATAACCCTTCTACACTTCCCCAAGTAAATGAAAACTCTCTGGTTTTAGATGAAAAACCTTCTCCGCAGTATCTTATAGGCAATGCTTATGAAGTGCTTTACGCCACCGCAGTTAATGAATTGAAAACCCTTGCGGAGGAAATGAATACCAACGAATTTTCTTCCTTGAGAAATCCCGTAATTTCAGAAGCATTAAAAACAATATCGCAAGACCCAAAAAACAATCAAAATCGTGTGCATGTATTAAATCTATTTCGGGAATTGCCTCGTCTCGAAGAACAAAAATCAGATACCTACGAGGCACAGGCTCAAAAGAGACTTTTTATAGCAAAACTTTCTGATTTCTTACGATGTGTTTGTATCACAGAACAATATCGGGGCGAACCTTTCCGTGAACCCCTGCTGGATATTATCGCCCGTAGTGAAGAACGACTTACAGAATATCTGACAGGGTCCTCTGCCTCCTCAGAAAAAGATTACCGTGCTAACTGGATATTAGAAGAAGTTCACCAACTCATTGACCGTGCAGGGAAAATAACCTCTAACGGCAAAAGAATTGAAGCGGTAGGTTTAGCCTATTTAGCAGAAAGCCGAGCCCAATCACTGGAATTTCTGCGACAAAACCCCATAACAAGAGAAGTAAACAAAACTATGACACCTGCAACCACAGTGATAGCCAAAAAGGAAGAAAAAACAACTTCAAAACCACCCACTCCAACAACACCTGAGAAACCAGCAAAACAAGAAACACCTAAAATCCCGATAGGAAAAGAAATATCGCCAAAAACTACAGGACCTATAGAACATACCGTAAAAAGAGGAGAAACTATCTCTTCTATATGCAAACTTTATGGCATTACCGAAGACGAATTTTGCTCATGGAATGGCGTCCGTAAAGGAGCCACATTAAAAGCAGGGAAAGTTTATAAAGTCAAGATAGATAGAACACAAAAAGAAGAAGAAACAAAACCCGCTGTCCCATCAACAACCACACCCAAATGGGAAGGAACAGAATATACTGTTATGCCAGGGGATTATCCAGGATTAATTGCTAAAAATTTAGGTGTTTCAACAGCAGATTTGCTTAAGGTCAATAACCTAACAGAGAAATCTATACTAAAAATAGGTCAAAAATTAAAAGTGCCTTCATCGAAACCACAAGAAACGGAAAAACCAGTGGAAACATCTACTCCTGAAAAAAAGGAAACCCCTGAAAAAGCACCCGAAACTACTCAACCATCTACTCCTGCCCCTGAAACCGATAAGCCCGCCCAACAAACAACTTCCCCCGGAGAAGTTCAGACTTATAAAATTAACTCGGGAGATACTCCTGTAATTATAGCCAAAAAATTTGGTATCTCTGTTCAATCTCTTCTGGAATATAACGATATTAAAGATCCTACAAAACTACGAATTGGACAGGAATTAAAAATCCCTTCCCCAATACCTGAAAAATCTCAAAAGCAAGCATCCGAAGCCCAAGAACAAAAAGAAAAAGCAACTCAAAGCAAACCTAAGGAAGAACAAAAAAACACAGAACCTATAACGCACACCGTCGCAAAAGGTGATAACCCTTATACCATTAGCAAAAAATATGGGGTTTCATTAGATGCTTTATTAGAAGCCAATCAATTAACACCTCAATCAACTCTCCACATCGGACAAAAACTCATCATCCCTCCCAAGAAAAAAGATTGATGAAAACCTATAAGATATAGGAAATACATAGGCTTCCATTCAATCTTTTCATTTCTTGATGAGTGAACATATCACCCCTCGATATATTCAGCACCCCCTTAATGCAGCACAGACATTTTTGTCTGTGTTTTCTTCTATAAAACATGCATTTACGACAAAACGATTTATATTATCACAAATGGGGGGAGCATGTATTTTGGGTTAAAGTTGATAATTGACACAGGGGTTATTTGCCTTTAATATTTTGTATTGGGCGGGGAAATAGACCCCCTTCACCTACATCGAAAATTCGATAGTAGCCATCTTTTTCTGCGGGCACAACATACACGCGTGTTTTTCCCCACGGAATTATCGCTTCTTCCTTCGTATTTTCGCGATGAATGTGCCCATACAAAATAAAGTCAATGGGATCATCTACAAAAAGTATCATCTGGGAACGAATGCCCATAGTAAATTCGTATCGGTGGGTAATCCCGAAAGTCCAGCGACTGGATTTTAATTCTCTACGATAGCGATAAAGTAAGGTATCCTGTTCTCCCCAACTATCGGCAGTTCGATATTCCCGTGTGTCATATACAATATAGCCATCTTTTCCATAGCGGAAAGCATAAAGTGATGAATAAAACATTTTTTCATAATTATCTCCATCACGGTCATGGTTTCCCGCACAGACGAAGGTAGGCTTTTGGGCTTTGTTTAAAATTTTAAGAAATACCTGCCATTGCTCTGGTAGTGCATTATGCGTCAAATCGCCCGTTAGTAATATGAAATGGGCATCGCTCTGATTGAGTTTTTCTATTACCTTTTGAAAAGTAACAGCATATTCATCCTGTGGGTCGCCACTGCGAATATGTATATCGCTTATGTGGGCAAATATATAATATTCCTTAAATTCATTCTGTACCCATACGGAACGAGGATTTATATCCTTTTCATTTGTCTCCGAGATAATTTGTATTGCATAGGGTCCCTGTTTTATCTCTTTATCGGTTAATGTGATGAGACCTTCATATATCTGCGGATTTTTCTTTTCCCATTGAGAATTTAGAGGGATAATGCGTTGCTCGTTGTCAATCAGGAAAATATCGCCTTTTTGTTCTGTAGTAACTTTAAATGTCTGTCCCGGAGCTAACATAACGGGGCAACCTTCATTGGGCAGTTTGATGATACCTAATGTTCCATCTTCAAGCCGAGCATATCCATTTGTGAAGCAGTAGAATATCCCTATTATCAGAAATATTACATATTTTTTCTCATGGAATTGGAACATCATTTTATTTTAGGTCTCCAACAAGGTGCAACACAAATGGATTTTTCTATTAATGGGAGGATTTTATCTTCCTCTATACTTTTCAAATACAATTGGGGTTTGCCGTACATATTGGATACGAAACATATCCAATGACTATCGGGCGACCAGGTAGGACTCCAAGCATCATAATCACCACTAACGACCAGCGGGAAAACACGAGCCGTCTCCGGAAAGACACGATAAATACCTCTTCGTCCATGACGGAAGGATTCAAAGGCAATCCATTCCCCGTTGGGAGCCCATACAGGATTCCAATCCGCCGAATGATGATTGGAAATATTAGAAATGCCTCTTCTTCCCAGATAGTAGATTTCACGGTCTCCAGATTCGTTCGTTTCAAAAACCAAACTGGAACCCTTCGGTGATACCTGCGGATTTAATTCCTCAAACCTTGCCGATTCTAACATTAACTCTTTAGGTAAAGGGGTTGCCTGCGTTTTACTGAAAATAACCAATTCGGTAGTCAATCTTTTTTCTGCTAATGGAAATACTGCTACACCTATTAGCACACCTGTGTTATAACCTTCTTCAAAGAATTTGTTTATATCAAATCCTTCTGTATAGGTAACCTGCGAAACAGTCGCACTCATAGCATTCAGAATATCTAATTTGGGAAACCATACCGGGTTTATTACTGTTGGAATTTTTTCTCCTCCCCAGAATTCTTCCGTTCCACTTTGTAGTTCATACACAGCGGTTTTTTGGTCCGTCAGTCCCTTTTCGCACGAGATATAAGATATTCGTTTACTATCGGCAGACCACGCAGGGTTATCATTCCAGGAATATTTATGTTTTAATATCGTATATTCGTCCGTATTGCTGTCCCAAATTACGATAAATAAACCTCCTTCCATCTTGGCGGAGAAGGCAATTTTCATTCCATCCGGCGACCACACAGGTGCTCCATGATGAGTTCCCGTTGTTAATTCTTTTTCTGTTTTCGTTTCCAAATCAAGAATATGTATACGGAAAGTATCTATGTCGGAACCATAGAGATAAGCAATATGTCCCTTAGGGCTTTCTGCAGAAAAAAGATTTGGGGAAAGTATAAGATAGAAAGAAAAAATTATAAAAAAAACCGTAGAAAATACTTTTTCCAAAGATAAACCACCTACAATAAATAGATTTTAAATTATTTTACGGAAGACTTTTTTGATTTTTTGTAATAGAAACCTATCAACAGAAGGGATACGAATAATACATCACCAAACATATTGCTTTCATCATAAGAAATACGGCCACAGGAGATAATGAAACGCCTTTTTGGTGGTTCAGGTTCCGGGGTGGTTTCTTCATAAAATTCAAATGCCTGAGACAAAGATGATGCTCCACCTGCAGTTTGGATGTATACATCAACGGTACCGGGTAAACTTTGAGGTGTTATAACTTCTATCTCTGTCTCACTGATAAGACGGAAAGACGGCACGGGAATTCCACCAAATTTTATACTGATTATTCCGACAAAGCCATTACCTCTAATGCGAACCGGTTCGCCTCCTGTTATTTTTCCACGATTTGGGTATATGCTGGTAATCTGAGGTTGTCCCACCACATAAATAATGGGAGAAACAGCTTCTTCACCAACGATATTTCCTAAGGATATAGGAATTACGCGGAAATACCAGATATCACCCCCTTTTGTAACATTTGTGGGAACGGTAAGATAATTGGTAAGAGAAGGTATCATCTCGTGATTACGGAACCAGTAAAGAATGCTAAGCCCTTCTGCGTATTGTGTTGGATTTTGAACCATTAAGGGATGGACATAGTCATAACTTGCAACCAAGGGCCTGCCTGCGGAAACTACACGAGACGCAGAAGTATCTTCTGCGGGAGATTGTGAAGATATACGCAGATTTAATGCCTGCGGTTTCACGATTATCGGGTTAACAATAATGGGTATGTCCTGATATGCGTATTGGTCACCTAATCGTGCAAGGACCCTCAAAGAATAAGAGCCTGTATCTTCCTGCTTTGGTAACCATGAGAATTTTCCTTTACCGTTTTTAAGGTCGGCAAACGGCGGGACATCATCTCGCAGCCATGTAGCATATAACTGGGGAACGCTACCACCTGTAAACCATGTCTTTACTTCAAAACTAATATTCTGGTTTGGCAAAACGGTGTATAGAGGAGATGGATCAAAACTTAACCGCGTTGAAGCAAATGGAAGTTGTGCAAAATTTGTATATCTCTGCAATGAATACGGAATAGTAGTTGAAAGTAATTGTCCCGGGTCTACGGGAACACCTCTACCATCGGATAGTCCCACAATACAAGAATTCGGGTCTAATTGTAGGTAGGTAATTCGAATATGTCCACTAAAGAAGAGTTCTACCTGAACCGACGAACCTGGATTGGCACCGGATAACGAATTTGGAATGCCTCCTGCTGCATCTTTCGGGACATTCTCAAATGTAATAACAAATCGGTCTGGCAATCTTCTTGTCCATACCTCTCCCGCAGAATCCGGAGCAAGGTCGCTGAACAAGAAGGAAATACGAGGAATTGCAAAATGGCTGGAAAGACTTGGAAAATTCTTGGTGCTTTCTAAAGCCACCGGAACAAAAGATATATATCCATTGGCTCCCAGATATATTGTCCCATATTTCTTACCAAAGAACGGGAATTGAACATCTGTCAGATTAAAACTAATAAGCCCGTTCGTGGAAAGAGGAATTATATATGAACTCCCTGTGGCATCCTGCCGTTTCACGGGGAAGGAAAAGACCTCCGGGATAAATATAGCATCGTAATTATAATATCCTCCCAAATATTTATTTCCATCTAAAGGATTAACAGGCGCCCCGGTAGGGATAAAATAAATCTGACTATAAAAAATCTCTTTTGCTACCGGCTCTCTTGGGTCTAATGATTTAAATTCTTGTGTCAAAACCTGCGGAGCATAACTCCCTGCCACAGCACTGTCATACAGTTCTACCGGTGGAAGTTCGACCATATCTACAAACAGCGAATAAAAATACTCAATACCCGAAGAAACATTTACATCCAGAAAATACGAGTCTTTGCCTTCAAAAATCTTGTCTCCATCCACAGTGCTGGTTGGATAACTTCCTGCCTTTTTAACCAGAGTAACTTGACTGTATGCATCCGCTGGAGGAGGTGTCCATGACAATAAAATAGCCGGGGTATCGTCATCCATTAAAAGGGCTGTAGCACGAAAATCACGGGCACTCATTTCATCGGATTCTTCTGGCAATATTTCTACGGCACTTAATGCACGACTAATATTAAAACGGTCTTCAATAGATAAACCTTGTGATAAGGCGGAGGCATTTAAGGCTAACGATAACATGGTATAATCTGCCACAGGAGGTAATAATTCCAAAGCACCATAAAATAACTTTGCTGTCCGAACAATTCCAAAACCCCGTACCTGTTCACCATTAAAAGTATCCCCATCTGTAAGCAAATAGGCCAGCTTGTTTCCTACCCCGCTATTTGTATGAACTCCTCCATAATCTTCAAGAGATAAAGAAGTGGTTTTTATAAAAAGTGGACTATTGTAACGGTCAGGCTGGTTATAAATGGTCGGGTCTTTCATACTCCTTATAGCAGTTCCTCC
The DNA here is from genome assembly GCA_035378955.1 of Candidatus Hydrogenedens sp. Taxonomy (NCBI): domain Bacteria; kingdom Pseudomonadati; phylum Candidatus Hydrogenedentota; class Candidatus Hydrogenedentia; order Candidatus Hydrogenedentales; family Candidatus Hydrogenedentaceae; genus Candidatus Hydrogenedens; species Candidatus Hydrogenedens sp. Next base: position 28,675 of record DAOSUS010000024.1, read on the forward strand.
TTGATTACCTTCCCAGGTTACCCCTGAAGGAAGTTCTTCACCAATTAACCAGCGAACGGCATCTGTATCTACCCCCTTTTCATTTGTCAAATCTACAAATTCGCCCCACATATCGCACATACTTTCTGTTATGGCTCCCGGTTCACCGAAATAGATCAGATCGGCAACATTTTCTACTACCGAATGGGTATATTCATGAGCAACAACATCATCAACACAAAAACCTGTTCCAATCCAGAAAATTTTTCGTGTAGGGTCCCAATATGCATTCTGGATAGGGATTCGAACAACCGCTCGAAGGGTTGCCCCTTTATCATCATAACTATCACGGTCATGATTTACGGCGAAGAAATTATAAGCATCCCCTAAATAATTAAATACATTATCTACATCAGCGATTCCTGTTTCTTTATCCCCTTCTTTCCGTGCTATGGTCGTTGGTATATTATAAGAACCATTGGCATCATAAATTTCCCGTTCAATAACGGCAGAGTGCAGAGGATAATTTAACCGAATTTCTCCTGTAATAGCATCAACCAGTAAACGATAAACTTTTTTCTCTTCACTGTTCGTTATCAATGTAACTATATACACAACACAGGTAGCCCCCGATTGTTTTAACATTCCAGGGTCATATACAGCCAGATAGGTCTCTTCTACTCCTTTTATATCCTGATTCTGCAAATCGTTATTGTTATCTAATATAAATCGGACAGCCTGCTCTTCTGCCTTTGTCTTATCCACAGGAAACGGTTGAGAAAAATCTATATTTGTTAGCCCTGTGTCATCTCGTAATACATCACAAGAAATGGCTACAATTTTCCCATCTCTTGTTATTTTTACAACAATCCCCGAACCAAAGACTGGCAAAGACATATAATTCTGGGTTATTCGAACAATCGAGTAATCCTCTTTTTCCTGTATAGATTTAATTTCTAAAGTCGTTTTATCATCTATCCCGCTAAACGCATGAATATTCTGTTCTATATACTCCTTTACAGCACTGCTTATATCAAATGATTTCTGTCCTATCGCAGGAGTAGCAAAATATCCACCTTTCGGAGCAGAAAGAAATCTTATAAAGCCTCTTGTATTTTTATGAACAATCGGCATTTCCGTTGTCCCTGCTCCCTGATAGGTGCTTAATATTTTTGCAACGGATTGAGGGTCTGCTTCTTTTAAATTTTGGGAAAAAGCAGTGAAACAAAAACCTACGGCAAATATTAATAAAAAGAACATGAAATATCGTCGCATAATACTAATTCTCCAGAAAAGTTTTATCTATTATATCCTAATACCTATCTTTTTTGTGAATTCCTTATATTCAAATTTTACATTCAACCTTGAATATCCTACTCTTATTTTTACAATAGAATAGATAGGAATGTCAAGAAAAATATTGACAAATTTTCAAAGTTTTATTATATCAAATCAGTATTTAAACTTTTATCCTTTTCGTTAATATTTTTTTAATTTTTATCTTAAATTATAATACACTTCCTTATTAAATATGTTATCATGAAATAGACACAAGATAAAATTAGTTAAGTAGGATTCGAATTCCTAAATAAAATTATTAAAATTGGAAGGTAACCATTATGAAACCTTCATTATTGATTGTAGATGATGAACCCTCTATATTGCTTATGATGGAACGAGTCCTGACCAGTCGGGGATATGATGTGCAGACCTGCAAATCTGCTGAAATGGCGATGTCTATATTGATGCAACAAAATTTTGACCTTGTCTTGATTGACCTTTATTTAGAAGGAAAAATGGATGGCTTTGCGTTAATGTCCTGGTTAAATGAAAACAAACCTCATTTAATAAAAATCGTTCTTTCGGGAACAACCAAGATACAGGATGTTGTCAATGCGGTTCATCAGGGTGCTTATGATTTCATTCTAAAACCTATTGATTCATGGGATATGTTTACACTCCAGATAAACCGTGCCATCGAACATAAACGGATAAAGGAACATAATGAACAATTATTAGAAGAGATACAAAAGAAAAACATTGAACTGGAAAATCGGCTTGCAGAATTAGAATTAGCTTATCAACTGGTTCAGGCACAAACGGAAGTATTTCAGCAAGACCTTCGAAGGGCAGAACGAATTCAGAGAGCACTCCTCCCTAAAATTGTTCCTAAACATCAGCAAATTTCTACCGCCGTATATTATCTCCCATTAAATCGTATTGGTGGAGATATGGTAGATATTTTACCTTTAGATGAAGAACATATCGGGATATATATTGCAGACACATCGGGACACGGGATAGGTTCTGCTCTGGTAACAACTTTTTTAAAATATGCATTCCAGCCCAAATGTGTAAATAACGGCAAAGGGCACCGAATTATTTCGCCTCAGGAACTCTTAAAGGAATTAAACGAAAAATTAGTCTATGGTCCCTTTGGATATGAAATGTTTATGTCCCTTTGTTATGCCGTCATTGATTTATCAATGCAAACCATAGAAATTTGTAATGCCGGACATCCGTCTATTTTATGGAGACATCAAAAAAACAACGATATTGAAATAATACGCGTTCCCGCACCAGCCTTAGGTATTGTATCCCGTGCTAAATTTACTTCGATGACTTTTTCATGGGATTGGGGCGACACATTTCTGTTCTATACAGATGGGATTGTAAATCTTCAAGACGACGAAGGAAATAAATTTACCCAACAAAACCTGGTTCAGTTATTGGAACAAGATACGGGAAATCCCCAGGAAATGCTTCAAAAGTTAGATAATGAGTTATCCCACTGGACAAAACAGAAATCACAAAAAGATGATATGACTCTTATCTGGTTTACATTGAAGGAACAGGAAAATCCCCAATTGATATATTTCCCCCTGCAAGAGACCTGCTCTTTGAATATCAACATATCCACACGAGGAATTCTGCATGCTATTCAATCGGATACCTGCTATATAAAAATTATTGGCACCGGCACATGGCGGGAAGCCTACGGAATGCATGACTTCCTGCAAAAACTTAAAGAAGAACGAAAAGACATTACCCGCTGGGTTTTCGATTTCTCCGAATGTGCTCAATTGGAAAGCACTTTTTTTGGGGTTCTTCACCAACTATGTTACCTTTCGGAAAAGGAAAACTATCCACAAATTTCACTGCAAAATATCGGCCGTCCTCTTCTTAAAGAATTTAGCGAATTGGGCTTGGCAGATATTCTTGTTCACTTTTTGTTTGAACCGGAACCTCTTCCCGCTGAATTAAAGCCCGTGGCTATACCTGCTTCCCAGGAACGAATGGTTGATTTCATATTAAATGCTCACGAATTGCTTATCTCGGCCAACCCTCATAACGCACCCCGATTTGAACAATTGATTACCCTTCTCAAAGAAGAAAAGAAAAAATAAATCCCCCAATTTTTAAGATATTGGCATTTCCTGTATAGTTATAATATCCCTAAAAAGCAAATTAAAATAGAAGGAGCGAAAAAATTATGGAATCCATTATGCAGTTCAATATGGAATATATTGTCAGTATCTTTTCTATTGTTTTATTACCTACGATTTTCCTTCTAACCATTTTCCTATTATTCCTTTTCTTAAAGTACTTGAAAAATTATAAAACCGAACTTACAGAAATAACACAGAATATTCAGAAAATAAGCGAGTTTTATTCAATAATGAACAAAACCTTTTTAGACGAAACAAGCAGAAACCGAACAGAGATTTTGAATGGTATCCATACAACACTAAATTCCCTTTCTCAAAAACAATTAGAAAGTTTAAGGATTTTCTCGGATAATTTGAACCAACTCACACAACTAAACTCGAAGCATTTAACAGATATTAACGAAACACTTAAAAATGAAATTCAAAAATTGAATGTAAATACAAATTCCACATTAAAAGACCTATCGCAATCTCAGTTAGAACAACTAAAAGCGTTTACAGAAAACTTAAATCAGTTAATACAACTCAATGCAAAGCAATTAACAGATATGAATGAAACCCTTAAAAATGAAATTCGCCATTTACAGGAAAAGAATGACGCTAAATTGGAAGAGATGAGGAAAACGGTGGATGAGAAACTTCAAACGACCCTTGAAAATCGGCTCACCCAATCATTTAAAACGGTTAGTGAACAATTGGAAAGTGTTTATAAAGGTCTGGGTGAAATGAAAACGCTCGCCTCGGATATTGGAGACTTGAAACGAGTTCTTACAAATGTTAAACAACGGGGTGTTTTTGGTGAGTTACAGTTGGAAGGAATTCTTGAAGATATTCTTACACCTCAACAATATGAAAAGAATGCTCATATCAAACGCAACACAACGGTTGAATTTGCAATAAAAATTCCCGCCAAAGATGAAAGCAATAAATACATCCTGTTACCTATTGACTCCAAATTTCCGCGAGAAGATTATGAACGGATTTTGTCTGCACAGGAAAACGCAGACCCGAATGCATTGAGCGAGGCCGTAAAATCGTTATCTAACCGTATTACAGGAGAAGCCAAAGATATTAGTGAAAAATACATTGACCCACCCCATACAACGGATTTTGCCATTATGTTTCTGCCTGTGGAAGGACTGTTTGCCGAGGTTTTGCGGATACCCGGCCTTTTCGAAAAGATACGAAAAGATTGGAATGTTATTATCACAGGACCTACCACAATTACCGCTATACTGAATAGCCTACAAATGGGATTTCGAACCCTAGCTATAGAGAAAAAATCACAGGAGGTTTGGAAAGTTTTAGGCGCCGTCAAAACAGAGTTTAAGAAGTTTAACGATTTATTAACCAAAACAAGAGAGAAATTAGAATCAGCGGCAAGTGAAATTGAGAAGGCACAAAAGCGGACCCAGATGATAGACCGAAAACTCAAAGGGGTTGAGCAATTAGATATGAATGAATCTCAAAGAATCCTTGCCTTAGATAATTTAGATAATTCAGAAGAGATAGACATATTAGACGAAAATTAGAACATACTATAATCTATCTTTTCTAAAGCGTTCGTTGCCGCAGCAACACCACCATTTACGGGTGCCGGTCCTTTCTCCTGATACCTTAAAAACTCAACATGTCCATCAAAGAATAGAACATTAGAACCGCCGGGAATATGGTTATATAAGGACGGGTCGGAAGTCAGTTTATCCATCATTACCCATAAACTACTTTGTGCTTTGGCTGAACTTGCCGGGTTATTAATATCAGTAATGAGAAATCGTTCTATCCCTTCGCGCAGTCTATAAATTGTATTTCCTCCTGCATTACCGATAGGCGGTTGACCTGTTAATGCCGCTGTGGTTGCCGATATGACAATATCATTGTCCCCTCTTCCATTCTCATGATTAATAAAGAAAGGCAAAACGGCTTCTAACAAACCTTGTATTATCTGTGAAGGTGCTGTTCCATCAACAATATTCAAGAAAGGAACCAGCGTTAAATTCGTTTGTGGGTCTGTTGTATCTCCACGGTCGAAAACCCAACCTAAATAATAATAGCTGGCTTGCATATTCCACATACCCCTTCCCCTTTTTGAACAAGGAACAGTTATATCTGTTTTTTCCGTAAATGGGCTTATCAAAGAGTCCGGAGTATGGGATGGGTCGGAAGGGCATAACAGAATATTTACATCAGTTAGATATTCTGGATATATCATCTCTGGATGAGGTCCTGCCACAATGATAGATTTCATACCGGCTGAAGGAAATCCTGCTTGTTCACAATCCACCGCAGCCCTATAATCCATAACTACTGGCGGATATTTGGCTCCTTTCGATTCGCCCGAGTACATCTTAAAAATGAGCCCCCATTGTTTTAAATTATTTTGACAGGACGCCCGACGAGCGGATTCTCGAGCCCGTGCTAAAGCAGGTAATAAAATAGCCGCCAAAATTCCTATGATAGCTATCGCTACCAATAATTCAATAAGTGTAAATCCCGATTTCTTCTTCATAAAAAACAGACCTTATTTTTGGATTATGACATAACGGATTAAAATTTTACATAGATTTAACGAATTTCAATCATTCGCTGGATAGGTAGTTTGGCTTGTTCGATAATATCCAAAGGAACTTCCACCGGATACTGTATTTCTTGTAACGCCTTTAATGTTTGTTCAAGGGTGATAAGATTCATGTGTTTGCAGCGGAGTGTACAGGCACGGACAATGTCCATCTCTGGAAATTCTGCCTGAACATTATCTCCCATAGCACACTCTGTAAATAAAGCAATTTTATCTTTTGGGTGTTGTTTTACATAACTAACCATTCCCTGAGTACTACCGGAATAATCTGCCTTTCGTATAACTTCAGGCGGACACTCCGGATGAGCAATAATTTTTACTCCGGGATATTGTTGACGAACGCGGTCAACATCCTCCGGTTTAAACAACTCATGCACTTCACATCTTGCTTTCCAGCCAATAACAACCGCATTGGTATGGGCTTTCACCTTTTCCATGGTTATTTCTTCCGAAAGGAAAAAATCCGCATTCAATTCCGTTGCCGTGTTCCTTGCTAAATATTCATCAGGAACAAAAATAACTGCTTTATGTCCTTGTTTGAAAATATAAGAAAGGACTTTTCCCGCATTTCCAGAGGTGCAACAATAATCAGACTCCGCCTTTGTATCCGCGTATGTGTTTACATAAGATACAACAGGCACACCCGGAAATTTCTTCTTCAATTCCAGCAAATCATTTCTATTTATCCCCTCTGCTAAAGAACATCCCGCTTCACGAGATGGAACAAGCACTGTTTTGTTGGGATTTAATATCTTGGCTGTTTCACCCATAAACCATACACCGCAAAACACAATCATGTCCGCTTCTGTTTTGCTGGCAATGGTAGAGAGATATAACGAATCGCCTACATAATCAGGTATGGAATGATATAAAGCAGGCTCCATATAATTATGCCCAAGAATAACTGCATTCCTCTCCTTTTTTAATTTAATAATTTCCTGAGCGAGTTGGGCTTTTAATTCAATTTCAAATTCAGGCAAAACCCCTTTTAGTCTTTTCCGCATTCGTTCAAGAACGGTTTCTGTATCCGGGACTGTATCCGAACTCATAATAAAAATTCCTTATAAAATTGTAAAATATTGATTGCAACTACCATTTTATAATTATAACAAAAAGTTAGGCATTACTTCTTTTTGATAGGTAACTATTCGGTAGTGATTGTATTTTCAGTTCCCTTTAAAATATTGAGCAGGGAATGCCACGCTAATGAAGCACATTTTATACGAATAGGAAATTCGCGAACCCCTGCAATAGCGGCAAGTTTTCCCCATTGTTCTTCATCCACAGGGGTATCTGGTGATGTTTTTAATAATTCAAGAAAATTCTCAATCATTTCTACGGCTTTATCGGCCGGTTGTTTTTCAAGAAAAGTAGTAAGCAAAGATGCCGATGCCTTTGAAATGGCACATCCCTGTCCTGTGAAATGTACCTTTTCAATTATATTTCCATTACATTTTAAATAGAAAATAAAGTGGTCGCCACATAAAGGATTATAGCCCTCTATTTTTTTATCATAAGTATCGGGTTCGCCATAATTCCTGGGGCTTTTAGCATGGTCAAGTAATACCTTTTCGTATAAAGCACGCGAAGCAGAACTCATTGAAAAATCTCCTGCACTTTGTATATGGCATTTACCAATCGGTCAATTTCATCAACAGTATTATATACCGCAAACGATGCTCGTGCTGTGCTGGATAAACCATAGCGTTCCATAATAGGCTGAGCACAATGGTGACCCGCACGAATAGCAATCCCTTCCTCATCCAGTATCTGACCTATATCATGGGGATGAGCACAATCCATTGTGAAAGAAATCACACCTGCTCGGGGTTTTTTGGGTCCTAAAATATGCACGCCCGGGATATGTGAAAGACTTTCATAAGCATATTGTATCAGGGCATCTTCATAATGGCATATTTCATGCATACCTAACGATTGTAGAAAATCAATAGCACTGCCTAAGGCTATTACTCCTTCAATATTAGGCGTCCCTGCTTCAAATTTCTGAGGAGCATGGGCATATATCGTTTTTTCCAATGTAACATGAAGTATCATACTACCCCCAGTTTGATATGGCTCCATGCTTTCCAGCAAGGGAGCTTTCCCATAAAGAATACCAATACCCGTCGGAGCATACATCTTATGACCAGAACAGGCAAAGAAATCACAATCCAATTCCTGCACATTTATTGGTGTATGGGGTGTGCTTTGTGCTCCATCTACAACAAAAACGGCTCCTACTTCATGGGCTCTTTTAGCCAAATCTGTTATGGGATTGATGGTTCCTAAAACATTTGAAACATGAACTACCGATACAATCTTTGTCTTTTTCGTAATCAATTGTTCAATTTGCGTTAAATCCAAAGTTCCTTCATCTGTAATCGGAATTACTCTTAATTTGGCACCCGTCTGCTGGCATACCACCTGCCAGGGTATTAAATTGGAGTGATGTTCCATCTGGGTGACTAACACTTCGTCGTCGGGGTGAAGGCGTGGTCGGGCATACGATTGGGCGATTAAATTTATGGAATCCGTAGTGCCTCGTGTAAATACGATTTCACAATCTACCTTCGCCCCTAAAAAACGAGATACTTTGGAACGAACCTCTTCGTATTTCTCCGTAACCTTTTCGCTTAAATAATGTATTCCCCGATGAACATTCGCATTCTCATGCTCGTAATATCGGGTAATCGTATCAATAACATTTTTAGGTTTTTGGGAAGTTGCCGCATTGTCCAAATAGACTAAGGGTTTACCGCGAACAAACCTTTCCAAAATAGGAAATTGAGCACGGATACTTTCAATACCTATTTTCCGTGCCAGTGCTTCGACATGCCATCGGCGTTTTTGTCTTCGATTTTCATTCACGGCTTTATTCTCTTTTGATATATGTAAACTCATTTTTTCTTCTCAGAAACATTTATGTAACCGTCAATAAAATCTTCAACACCATCAAAAGGAAATTCCTTTAAAACCCGATTTACAAATCCACGGATAAGTAAATTGCGGGCTTTATTCGGATGAATTCCACGAGTTTGAAAATAATATATCAAATCGGGTGGTGGTGGACCTACTGTGGCTCCATGGGTGCAACGCACATCATCGGCATATATTTCCAGTTGCGGTTTAGCATCAATAATCGCCTGGTCGGAAAGAGATAAACCTTTAAACTGTTGTATCGAATCGGATTTCTGAGCATCGGGAGCAATATAAATTTTCCCGCGATATACAGTTTTACTCTGTTCCTGTCCTAATCCACGCCAGTGAATTCGGCTTATCCCATGTCCTTTTAGATGTTGTATTAATTGTTGGGTTTCAGAAAAATGATGTCCCTGATTGATAGTCAAACCATTAATTTGAGTGGTAACATTTTCCCCTTTAATTTCAACATCTATTTCGGAACGGATAAATTGCCCGGACAAGTGTAGAGAATTGTAATTCAAAGAACCGTCTTCTTCTATTTCAACCGAAGTTGAAAGAAACCGAAGTGCATTATCGGTCCCTTGAATACTGTTCAGATATTTTAGATGGGCATTTTTACCCAAATAAATCTGCTCCTTTGTGTTTATCCATAATGAATTCGGTTCCGTCGTGTCGGCTATATAATGAACCGTAATAGTAGCCTGTGCATTATCTTCAAGATAAATGAAAATACGCGGGACATCCATTGTATCCGTGTCCCGTCCTTGACTTATTATCGCAATATGAATAGGCTTTTCAATAAAGGTCGCCTTGGGAATGTAGAGAAAAATTCCATTATGCATCAACATATCGGATATGGCTTCAAAAATATGACGGGGTTCTTGTCCAGATACAAGTTTCTTATGAACAATTTCACCCCATTGCGTTTGTAGGGCATCTCTAAAACTTTTAATAAACACAGAGGGAAAGGTATCGGCTTTAATGTTTATAGCACCATTTTCCCATATCACCGAAGGGGAAAAAGTATTTTTTATATTCTGGGGAATACTTTCCTCATGGGTTTGTTTTTGTATCTTCAGCATCCATTTCCTTTGCGGATTAAAGAAAGGGGCAAGATTTGTTTCACGCCAATCTTCTGTCTTGGCATGAGGTATCGGCAAAATCTCAAAAGCATCCAAACCATTACGAAGAATATGTTCCCACCAATCAGGATATACAAACCCATTGCGTAAATGGGTTGTTGCTCCCAGTAATGAAAGTTTTCTTTCGTCATTTAAATTTATAGTCATAGAAGACCCTTTCATGAAATAGCCCCAACAGAAGAGGTTTCCGTTTCTTCTTCCGTCTTAAGCCAGTCATAACCTTTTTGTTCCAGTTCAAGGGCTAATTCAAATCCGCCTGACCTTACAATTCTTCCTTTATAAAGGACATGCACAAAATCAGGTCGGATATAGTTCAACAATCTTTGATAATGGGTTATAACAATAAAGGAGCGTTGTGGCGACCTCATTCGATTGACACCTTCCGCTACGGATTTGAGAGCATCAATATCGAGCCCGGAATCTGTTTCGTCCAGAATGGAAAGAATAGGTTCTAATACCGCCATTTGAACAATCTCATTCCGTTTCTTTTCCCCGCCAGAGAAACCTTCATTCACAGAGCGTTCGGAAAAAGAAGGGTCTAAACCTATTTCCTTCATTTTTCCCTTTAATTGTTTTTCAAAATCCCAAATATCTATCGGTTCTAATCCTCGTGCATTTCGTATCTCATTCACGGCTGTATGCAAAAATTCCGTATTGGATAGTCCCGGAATTTCTACCGGATATTGAAAAGCAATAAAGATCCCTTTTCGTGTCCGTTCTTCCGGTGGCATGGAGATAATATTCTCACCCCGTAGCAAAATTTCACTATCCGATGATACCTCATAGTTTTCATTCCCGGCGAGAATTTGGGCTAATGTGCTTTTTCCCGAACCATTCGGACCCATAATGGCGTGAACTTCTCCGGGATTAATTGTTAAATGAATACCTTTTAATATTGTTTGCCCTTCGATAGAGGCTTTTAAATTTTTGACTTCGAGTAAACTCATCCGACGCTTCCTTCTAAACTTACGCTTAATAATCTTGTTGCTTCTACGGCAAATTCCATAGGTAAATGTTCAAATACTTCTTTACAAAAGCCATTCACAACAAGTGAAATGGCATTTTCAGGACGAATTCCACGAGCACGGCAATAAAACAACTGCTCCTCATTGATTTTGGAGGTAGTAGCCTCATGTTCCACCGAGGCAGAAGAATTCCGAATGTCCAAATGAGGAAAAGTATGTGCACCACAACGATTGCCAATAAGCAAAGAATCGCATTGTGTATAATTTCGTGCATTTTCCGCTTTAGGCATAACACGAACCATTCCCCTATAGGTATTTTGACTCATACCTGCGGATATGGTTTTACTGATAATCGTGCTGCGAGTATTCTTTCCGATATGTATCATTTTGGTACCTGTATCGGCTTGTTGTTTGTTCCGTGTTAACGCTACCGAATAAAACTCGCCCGTCGAGTTATCTCCCTGCAAAATACAACTGGGATATTTCCATGTAATGGCAGAACCCGTCTCTACCTGTGTCCATGAAATCCGAGAATTGTCTCCCACACATTTACCCCGTTTTGTAACAAAGTTGAAAATACCGCCTCGACCTTCTTCATCACCTGCATACCAGTTTTGAACAGTAGAATAACGAATCGTAGCATTCTTATGGGCAACAAGTTCAACTACAGCCGCATGCAACTGATTTTCATCACGAATAGGAGCGGTACATCCCTCCAAATAACTTACCTCCGCACCTTCATCCGCTATAATCAATGTCCGCTCAAATTGCCCCGTCTGTGCAGAATTAATTCGGAAGTAAGTAGACAAATCCATCGGACATTTAACCCCTTTCGGGACATAAACAAACGAACCATCACTAAAAACAGCCGAATTTAAACTTGCATAAAAATTATCACTGGGCGGAACAACCGAACCCAAATAGCGTTGCACCAACTCCGGGTAATTGCGAATTGCTTCCGACATAGAACAAAAAATAATTCCGAATTTTCCTAATATCTCTTGATGGGTCGTTGCCACAGAAACACTATCGAAAACCGCGTCCACAGCAATTCCTACCAATCTTTTCTGCTCTTCTAACGGAATACCTAATTTCTCAAAAGTTTTAAGTATCTCCGGCTCTACCTCTTCTATACTATTAGATTTCTTTTTCATTTTCGGTGCCGCATAATAACGAATGGCTTGAAAATCCGGCGTTTTGTATTTAATAAAAGCCCAATGCGGTTCTTGCATTTGTGTCCAGGTGCGATATGCTTTCAATCGCCATTCAGTCATCCATTCCGGCTCTTCTTTTTTTTCGGATATTTTACGGATTATATCCTCATTCAAACCAAACGGGAATGGTTCTTCTTCTATGGGAGTTACCCAACCATAGGCATATTCTTTATTCACAAAATCATTTATCGCAGACATATCTTCGCCATTCTTCGTGGTGCCGTTTTTCTCTTTTTCAGGTATGTTCATCTTTATTTCAGACATCTTTATCAGGCTCCCCTGATTAATTGTTTCTTTATATAGCAAAACACCATTTGTATATAGATTATTCCTATATACAATTACCCAACCGAAGCAAGGACACTTCATTTTCATAAGGGTAATGATTCTTAAATGTATGTGGGCTATTAACCAATCAACTCTAAAAAAAATAATTCGATAGATTAACAAGGGTTTTATAGACCATGAATTCACGAACAAGAATCGATTTTTCTCTTTGTTTTTATTCGTAGTCATTCGTTATATTCGTAGGAATAAATTCTTTAACCCAACTTAATACCAATCCCCTTAAGTTTCATTACTCCCATGAATCCCCCTCCGTCCCCTATGCCTCATTAGTCTCCGTCTCATCTACCCCATCTGTTCCCTCCGTCCCGTCCGTTTCATCTGTCCTATTTG
>DAOSUS010000025.1 GCA_035378955.1 Candidatus Hydrogenedens sp.
TATATCTGTCATAATATTTACCTGTCTGTTAGTTTTTATATTCGATATTACTTTTTATAATAATTATATCATAGAGTTTTTACATCTTTAATATATTGGAGTAATCAAATGAATAAACGAATATCAAGAAGAAAGTTTGTTGCAGGTGTTTCTTTATCCCCTATTCTGGCAAATTCAGTCCTAAATCAAGATGATTCAATACCTCTGATTGAAGAACAAGGAGATTTATTAGAGGAACAAGATTATTTAAACACCGTTGAAGACCTCCCGAAAAATATGCCTATGGGTAAAATTAAACATCTTGAAGTTAGCCGATTAATTGCTGGTGGTAATCTAATTAGTGGAATATCTCATAGTAGAGATTTAATTTATGTTAGTGCGTTAATGAAAAACTACTTCACGGAACAAAAAATATTGCAAACATTACATTTATATGAGCAGGCAGGAATAAATACGGCTATATTGAGATTAGATGATAATACATTAAAAATTATCAGTCGCTATTGGAAAGAATATCATGGAAAGATACAATGGATTGCCCAGATAAAACCTAAAAAATCTAATCTTTTTGAGGATGCAGATATAGCAATTGATAACGGTGCAACTGGGGTATATATTCAAGGACAGATAGGAGATGATTTTGTAAAAAAAGGAGATACGAAGCTTTTGGGAAAAATAGTGGACCATATTCGAGATAAAGGTGTTGTAGGTGGGATTGGTGGTCATTCTATTGATGTTATTCTTGCATGTGAAAAAGAGGGTATTTATCCCGATTTTTATATGAAAACATTTCACTCTTTAGATTATTGGTCAGCCCAACCTGCTGAATATCACGATAACAAATGGGATATGAACCCAGATAAAACAAAGGATGTAATGAAAAATGTTAAAGTTCCATGGATAGCATTTAAAGTTCTTGCTGCAGGAGCTATCCCTCCTAAAAAAGGCTTTGATTTTGCATTTAAACATGGGGCTGATTTTATTTGTGTAGGAATGTTTGATTTTCAAGTCAAAGAAGATGCTACCATCGCTATACAAATGTATAACCGTAATAAAGACCGTTCCCGTAAATGGTTTGCTTAGTTATTATTTCAACCTTCAAGAATATTTTTACCCTGCAAATCTTGAGGGACATTTAAATTCAGATAGGATAAAATAGAAATGCCAATATCTTGAATATGGGGTGAATGGGTATTAATACCTTTGTTTGTTACCATCATTCCGGGGATTAATTTGTAATCGGTTGCTACATGGTCTCCACTCCATTTATCTAAATTATCTTCAAATATAGATTGAGGAGCAGAACCTTTGGCAGTTGCTTTAGTGGATTGGTACCCTTCATGATAGCCTAAGATTAAGTCCGGAGCATTTTCTACTTCATTTCCACTAAAATTTTCACAACTGTATACATTACTAATTACGGGGGCACTTGTTTGTGGGTCTTTTACACTTAATAATTTATTTCTTATTTCTTCTCTTAATGCTTTAACTTGTTCCTTTTTAACAATTCCATTTTTTTCTCGACCTTCCATATTTAGATATATAGAACCCAATCCTAAAGCATATGCTTTTGTTTTATTCCAATCATATCCTAAAAGAAAAGCCTGGTCATTGTAAGCAGTTTCTGGATTTGTCTGTCCTTCTACAACAAGGTATCCCTCCCGTATAAGCCATGTTCCCAGATTAAAACCTTTTCGATATGTATTAAATCCGTGGTCCGACATTACAATTAACCAATCTTCTTCCCGTATAGATTTTAGAGCATTACCAATAATTCTATCCATTATTCGATATGTTTCTTCAAGAGCCTCTCCATAGATTTTTGCTTTCTCGGCATTGTATTCAGGATGTTGATGGTCACGAAACCTCCAGAATAAATGGGCTACTCTATCAGTAGCCATCCACATAATCATTAATAATTTCCAATCGTCTTCTTTGTTTAGCTCGTCTAACATCAGTGTTTCATGCCATGCCATTGTTTTCCTTACATCGTCCATGAAAACATCTTCGGTCAAGACATCCTGACGCAAAGCATGTGTATCATAATTCCATCCGATGGTTTTATACAGTCCATACCTTTCTGCTAATTCTTGAGCATATTTAACGGGATGGGTAAAAGGTATATAAGGGTAACGCGGATGAAATTGTAAACAAGACATATAGATATTTACTTCTTCACTTATTTTTTTTACGAAGAATTTACTTATTGCCTTTACGGAATATTTTTCAGTTACAGGGAATTCCCATTCAATCCAATCAGACCAATTTCCTTGTTCTATCTGTAGGGTATTTTGGTTTGGTAAATTAATCGTTACCTTTTTTGATGGTTTATCTACTTTGAAACTAATATTTGCTTCTATAAATCCATTTTTGGGATTAATGGGATTACGAAGGGCAGGTAATTTTACCTCTGCAACGGAATCTTTAAAGTTTAGTTTAATTCTCATCCCACCAGAAATGCTTTGTTTTAATTCTTCATCTGTAAATCTATCTGAAAACACAAAAAATAAACTCTCTGTTCCTCTAATATCTGGCACACCTAAACCGCTTAACATTAAACTATTTTTTAATGTATCGGGGGGATACGAATAAGGCATATTTAGAATCTTACAACGAACTCCCTGTTCATCAGCAATTTTCCAAAAAGGAGTCCCTTTTCGATAGGTTTCAAAGTAAGGTTCTTTTTTGAGATTCCCTTGTTCATCAAATTCAGGAGCATGAACAGAACCTAATGCTAAACCCGGGAAATATGTTTTGGGGTCTCTACGAAGAAAATCATAAATGCCATGTTCTCCGGGATTCTTACATGTAGCGAAACTTGACCATGCAGTTGGAGATTGAGGAGGAATTGTAGATGTAAGGTTAAAAAAATCTCCCTGTTTCATTACTGTTTTAAGATTGGGTAATTGTTCTTTTTCTATCATACCCCTTACGATACGAGGTTCAACACCATCAAAACCAAGAAGAATAACTCTCCTTTTATTATTGTCGGCAAATAAACTCCTTGATTTTGTCATTAAACCTAAAGTAACTGCTGTTGAAAATATAAATTTTCTTCTACTTATTTTCATCAATCTATTTCATTTCCTTTTGTAAATCTTTTTTAACATTTCATACGCTTCATTTAATGCTTTCATGGTATCTTCATCACCACCGAGGTCAGGATGATGTATTTTTGCTTTTCTTCGATATGCTTTTTCTATTTCTTCCCAACTACTACTGGGAGAAATACCTAATAGACGATAGGATATTTCTATGTTTTGTGGATTTATATTGTTTTTTATATTTTTACTTTCACTATCTTTATAACCATCATAATCTCCACGAAATTCCTTAATTGTCCGTATAACAATAGGTAGTATCCCTGTAAAATTTAACAGGATGATAATTATAATAAACATCAAAAATTCTTGGAAACTCGGAAACATATAATAGAAACACCTTACTATATATAACGAAAATATCTGCTATATTACATCAAATTTACTCAAACCGAGTGCTTTTTTTATTTTATGTATAATCCCTAAGTAATCTGCGGAAATGTAAAGATAACCTATTCCCATACCCGCAAAATGTGTCAATACAGAGTATTGGGTTTCCCCTAAAGTATAAAATAAATTCATTAAT
Source organism: Candidatus Hydrogenedens sp. (assembly GCA_035378955.1). Classification (NCBI taxonomy): domain Bacteria; kingdom Pseudomonadati; phylum Candidatus Hydrogenedentota; class Candidatus Hydrogenedentia; order Candidatus Hydrogenedentales; family Candidatus Hydrogenedentaceae; genus Candidatus Hydrogenedens; species Candidatus Hydrogenedens sp. The sequence continues at coordinate 3,628 of DAOSUS010000025.1, forward strand.
ATCACCAAAATAACGATTCCTCTCGCATTAATAGGAATAGGCAATGGGAACAGAATAAATTCTCGTTCGGGGTTAATATAAGCAAAGGCAATCAGAACTGCCATAATGCTGCCACTTGCACCTATAACAGGAGGTTGGAATCCTCGTATAATATAAGGGATAAAGTTTACCAATACAGAAATAACCCCACAAAATAAATAAAATGTGATAAATCTTTTTTTTGTAAAATATATTTCCACTTCAGGACCGAATACATAAAGCCATAACATATTAAAAAACAGATGCATTAAACTTGAATGGATAAACATATATGTAAAAGGCTGCCATAAAGCACCTTTCATAAACATTGGAACAGTAAAGCCTAACCAATAAAATATGTTGAAATAAGATAAAGATTGACTTATAAAGAAAGACTCATTAAATAGGGAGTTTGATATTGAGATCAATAACCCAATAATTAGTTGAATTACAAATACAGTAATATTGATTAATATAAGTGTTCGAACTCCAGATGTTATAGGAGGACGAAAATAACTTATATTTTCATAATAATAACTTTTTTGATAATAGGACATAATAAAATAATCAGTTTTTCTTATTCTCTGGTTTAATTTGTTGTGGATATAAGGGTGTTTTGTTCTTCTTACCTGAAAAGTTCTTAAAAGGAGATATTAAAGGATTCCTGTATTCTTTTTCAGGCGGATTATTCTTTGCTCTTTTTTGTTCTTCTATATCCTCTTTAATCTCTCCCGAATCAATCTGTGACAAAATATCTTTAACTACTGCACTATCCGGACGTATTTTTATAGCTTCTACAAGACATTCTTTCGCTTTTTTTAGTTCGTTTATGGCTAACCATGCTCTTCCTTCATTTACCCAAGTATAAAAAACTTCATCATCTGTTCGTGCATGTTTTCTGGCACTTTGCCATGCAATAGCAGATTTTTTCCCATCTATGGGTAAATCAAATTGTGCAGCTGCAAAAAAATTTAGTGCATAATCTTTCAACAATTCAAAATCATCTTGGCTTATCTTTGCTGCTTTTTCTGAATAATCCATTGCTTTTTTATAAATTTTTTCTTTACTCCAACCGGTTCTCTCTTGAATTTGATTTCTATAAATTATAAATATCTGTGCTGAATTATATAATATATTAGGTTCGCTCTCGCCATATTTTAATGCATTTTGCAAATGTTCCCAACCTCTATCATATTCACCTATATGAAAATAATGAAGGGCTAAATTATTATTTATACTTGCATCTTTTTCATTAAGTCTATATCCTTGTTCCCATAAACGAACAGAATTTATATAATCTTCTTTATAATCATATAAAAAAGAACCATAATCATCATATACCCTTATATTATTAGGGTATTTTGATAAACCTTCTTTATATATTTCTTCTACCGATAACATTATCTTTTCTATTACATCCTTTTCCTTTCGTTCTTTAAAATAATCTATTAAATTTAACAAATTATTTGCTTTTTTGAGAAAATCTTCAGGGGATTTGTATTCTTTATTTTTGTTTATCTCATTCTCTAAAAAAGTATCTATATCATCAAAGGTTGGTTTCACTGTTATTTCGGCAGTGTTAGGGACATCGGAATAAATTCGTAAAGAGAATCCATATACTCCAATTGCAAGTAAAATAAATATTACTTTATTTCTTTCACAAATATGTATTTTCATAAATAACCGTTTTATTCTGGTTTTTCGACTACTACAACACCTGTGGGTGTAAGACGATATTTTTTAGAATCTTCTTCAAGGTCATATCCAATAACTGTGTTATCTGGTATCTGAACATTTTTTTCGATAATAGCACGGCGTATTTTTGAATGCCGTCCTATGTTGCAGCCATCAAAAAGGATAGATTCTTCGACATAAGCATAACTATTTATACGGACATCTGTTGATAGGACACTTCTCTTAACCATACCTCCACTAATAATACATCCTGGACTTACAATAGAATCTAATGCTACACCGATACGGTGTCCAAAATCAGCAAAGACAAATTTTGCGGGAGGTCGAGATGGAACAACTGTTCTTATAGGCCATTCACGGTCATATAAATTAAACAAAGGGGTTACTTCGACTAAATCCATATTGGCTTCCCAGTAGCTATCTAATGTCCCAACATCTCGCCAATAGGGTATATCTTTTTTGTTTAAATCTTCAAAAGGATAAGCATACACATTGTTTTTCTCTATTAATCTTGGAATAATGTTTTTTCCGAAATCATGGTCGGAATTGACTTTTTCAGCATCTTCTTTTACAGCATTGGTAAGCAAATCTCTATTAAATACATATATCCCCATTGAAGCAAGGCACTTATCGGGTTTATCAGGTATTGGTTTTGGATTGTTTGGTTTTTCCTCAAATCCGATAATTTTATTGTTTCTGTCTATTTGCATAATTCCGAAACGATTACCTTCTTCAATTGGAACTTCAAGGGCAGATATAGTTAACTCTGCTTCTCTTTCCAGGTGGTAACGAATCATTTTTTGATAGTCCATTTTATAAATATGGTCTCCTGCCAAAACAAGAACTATCTTGGGGTCTTCCTGGTCTATGGAATATAAATTTTGATAAATAGCATCTGCTGTTCCACGATACCAGCTGTCATTTATTCGCATTTGTGGTGGGATAATATCTATAAATTCTCCTAATTCTCTATGGACGATATTCCATGCATTTCTTATATGTCTTGAAAGAGAATTTGATTTGTATTGAACAAGAACCTGAATTCTTCTGCAGTTTGAGTTAATACAATTAGAAAGTGTAAAGTCCACAATTCTATAAATACCCCCAAACGGAACTGCAGGTTTGGCTCTATTTTTTGTCAGAGGATGTAACCTTTCTCCAGCTCCTCCGGCAAGCAATACAGCGAGTACATCTTTCATTGATACTTCCATAACTACTCCTTAGTGATTTCCTTTTATTGTATTATTTTTTTCTATCCAATTCTCAAAATTTATTTGATTTTTTATTATTATACTACCCTTTTTCTTCTCAATAAATCCTTCTTTTTCTAAAATCTTTAAACAAACGGTGATGGTTTCTCTACGAATGCCTAATAAGTTAGCCAATTCTTGATGAGTAATAACTAACTTTTTAGTCGGGTTTATTTCCCTTTTTATTTCTCTAATTATTTTCCTTGCTACTCGATTGATAGCACTATAGAAAACACTATCTGCAAATGTTTCTTCATATTCTTTAGCTCTCTCTAATAATTTTTTTTCATAAAGTTTTGCAAATATATGATTTTCTTCTTTTCCTTTTAAGAATTCCATAAGAGGCATTAGCCAGACCTCTGATTTTGTAATTGCTTCTGCATATTCCTCCCTTTGTTTTTTGCTTAATAACGCTTCATCTCCAAATATATCTCCTGTTATTACATGTCTAAAAGTAACTACTTTCCCGTTTTCACTAACTCTCGTAATACGAATTTTCCCTTTATGGACGATATAGACATGTGTAATTTTTTCTTTCGGGAAATAAATAATCTGATTTTTGTCGTATGTTCTTAAATGAATTTTCCTTTTTATATTTTCTTTAAATTCGTTTGATAAATGAGAAAAGAAACTATCGTTTTCAATTATCTTATCAAACTCTTTTCTCTCATTTAGGTTTTGCATAATATCCTTATTATTTTCATACTTACAACTCGTAATACGACAGAAAATCTCTATTGATTTATCGCTTTTATAAAGTTTTCTTCTACAAATACCCAATTAATTAAATTATCAAGAAGATTTTTGACATATTTAGCTCTGTCGTTTCTCACATCAATATAATAAGCATGTTCCCACACATCTATTGTAAACAGGGCAATTTGATTATATTTCATGGGTAAATCGGCATTGCTTGTTTGTGTTATTTTTAACGAACCAGCATCATACACCAGCCATGCCCAACCTGAACCGAATAAGGAAACAGCGGATTGATGTAATGTTTGTATCATTTTTTCTACAGTCCCAAAATTTTTTTCAATTTCTTGTATTAATGCACTGCTTGGTTCTGTTTTTTGGGGGCTTAAACAGTTCCAATAAAATGTATGATTCCACACCTGCGCTGAATTATTAAATACAGGACCCTCTGAATTCATAATAATTTCTTCTAAACTTTTTTCTTTTAGTGGGGAATTTTCTAATAACCTGTTTAGGTTATTTACATAAGCCTGATGATGCTTACCATAATGGTAATTAATGGTTTCTAAACTGATATAAGGTTCTAATGCAGTAGGTTCAAAAGGAAGTTGGGGAAGTGATATACTCATTTTTATGCTCCTTTTTAAAATTAAAAGTTGATATAATTTTTCATTATTTATTGTATAATACTATTATTAATGAGATGGTTATAAAAAATCAATTATGCGTTTTGAAATAGAAAAAAATTAAAATATGTTTTAAGGAGGAAAATATGGCTGTATTTAGTTATGTAGCAAGAGATACCAAAGGCACCAAGCAAAGAGGGACAATTAACGCAGAGAGTAGACAAAATGCCCTCCAACAACTTCAATTGAGGGGATTAGCCGTAGATAAGTTGGTTGAAGAGGAGAAAAAGATTTTGGGCTTTTCCTTAGGAGGTGGAGCCAAATTAAAAAGAGTAAAAACAGCAGACTTGCTTGTCTTTACCCGCCAATTATCTACAATTGTTAGTGCAGGATTACCTCTTTTGCAAGGGCTTGATATTTTAGCTGATCAAACAGAGGATCCGAATTTTGCAGTTGTTATAGATTCCGTTGCACAAGATGTGGAGGCAGGTGAAACATTTTCAGATGCTTTACGTAAATATCCCAGGGCTTTTCCAGATTTATATGTCAGTATGGTTCGCGCCGGTGAAGCAGGCGGAGATTTAGATGGTGTCTTGATGCAACTCGCAGATTATTTAGAAGCATCTGAAGATTTAAAACGGAGAATTCGTTCTGCAATGACATACCCTGTTGTTGCTTTTAGCATGATAATTTTAATAGCAACAGGATTGATTATTTTTGTTGTTCCTCAATTTGCAGAGATTTTCGGAAGTTTTGGTAAAAAATTACCTGCACCTACACAGTTTCTAATTAATTTAAGTCATGCATTAAGGACACCGTATGCATGGTTTATTATAATAGGTTCCATTGTTGGAATAGTTGCCTTCCTTCGTATTTACAGTTCAACTGAAATAGGGCGATACAATCTTGACCAGATAAAATTAAGATTACCTGTATTCGGAGATTTAATCCGAAAGGTATCCATAAGTCGATTTACAAGAACATTGAGTACCCTCATAAGAAGTGGTGTGCCTATTTTACAAGCATTGGAAATTGTAGAGAGGACAGCGGGAAATGAAGTATTTGCCCGTGCAGTTCGCCAGTCGGGTGAAAGTGTTCGAAATGGTGAAGCACTATCTGAACCTTTAGGTCGTTCAGGAGTTTTTCCTCCTATGGTAACTCGAATGATTGCTGTAGGCGAAAAAACGGGTGAGTTAGAGTCTATGTTAAAGAAAATATCTGACTTCTATGATTCAGAAGTTCATGCTAAAGTAGATGGGTTAACAAGTCTTATTGAACCCCTGCTTATTGGTTTGATGGGTATTGTAGTAGGTTCTATTATTGTTGCCCTGTTCTTACCGATTCTGCAGCTATCCAGCCTTGTTCAGGTATAAAAGCCAAATATTGATATAGAAATTGTTTAATATACTATTTTTGTTCTTTGTATAAATCTCTATATTTACTTTCGTTATTTATTTTGGCTAATAAGGAAATTATATTGTAAAATTTTAATACTCTGAGAGTAATCTGGACGGTCGCGGCAGAAATGTCGAGGAAAGTCCGGACTCCACAGGGCACAGTGCTTCGTAACACGAAGGCGGGGCGACCCGACGGAAAGTGGAACAGAAAAGACACAGCCTAAATAGTTATCTTTGATAGCTATCGGCAATGGTGAAAAGGTGCGGTAAGAGCGCACCAGCATCATGGTGACATGATGGCTTGCTAAACCCCACTGGGAGCAATTCCAAATAGGGGAACAATAGCGTGTGCCCGCGCTGTTCCCGGGTAGGAAGCTTGAGGTATAGGGCGACCTATATCCCAGAGGAATGACCGTCTCGAAGGGTTTCCCTTTAGACAGAATCCGGCTTATAGGATTACTCTCAGAGTAGTATTTTATCTTAATTAGATTTTTGATTTTTGTTTTTTGTATTATTTTACATCTAATCAAATATTAACTAAATGTAAAATTTAATTTTCTATGAGGGAAAGGTTATGAAAGATTACTACTACAACATACTTTTAGACCCTGCAAAACTTCCTGACGCATGGTATAACATAAACCCTGATTTACCTTCTCCCCTACCTCCTCCTCTTCATCCCGCAACACAACAACCTATTAATCCTTCGGATTTACAGGCTATTTTCCCAAATGCTTTGATAGAGCAGGAAGTTTCTACTCAACAATTTATTTCTATTCCTGGAGCCATAATGGACATTTATCGTTTATGGAGACCCACTCCGTTACGAAGAGCCTATCGTTTAGAAAAAGCATTAGGAACACCTGCAAAGATATTTTATAAAAATGAAAGTGTAAGTCCTTCGGGTAGTCATAAATTAAATACAGCCGTTGCTCAGGCTTATTATAATCAGCAAGAAGGAATTCATGGACTTACAACAGAAACAGGTGCTGGACAATGGGGAACTGCTTTATCTATCGCATGTAGCATGTTTGATATGACCTGTATCGTATATATGGTTAAGATTAGTTTCCAACAGAAACCTTATCGTAGAACATTAATGCAAAGTTATGGTGGAAAAGTTATTGCGAGTCCGAGTGACACAACTGACTTTGGAAAAGAAATTCTTAAACAGTATCCTGACAGTACTGGAAGTTTAGGGATTGCCATTTCTGAAGCAATAGAAGTAGCTGTAAAAAGCGAAGGGAAAATGAAATATACATTAGGAAGTGTTTTAAATCATGTTTTATTACATCAGACAATTATTGGTGAAGAAGCAAAACTTCAAATGGACAGTGTTGGAGAATATCCTGATATTGTTATAGGTTGTGTTGGTGGGGGTTCCAATTTTGCTGGACTTGCTTTTCCTTATGTACACGATGTATTGAAGAAAGGCAAAAAGATTAAATTCTTAGCTGTTGAACCTGCTGCATGCCCAACAATGACCCGTGGTCTTTATGCCTATGATTTTGGTGATACTGCCGGTATGACACCTCTATTAAAACAATACACATTGGGACATAATTTTATGCCACCCGGAATTCATGCAGGTGGATTAAGATATCATGGTGTGGCGGCACAACTTGCCCATCTAATACGCCATGATATTGTTGATCCTGTAGCAGTTCTTCAGAATCCTGTATTCGAAGCAAATATGCTATTCGCTAAATGTGAAGGTATTATTCCGGCTCCGGAAAGTGGGCATGCTATTCGCGTTGCCATTGATGAAGCTTTAAAATGCAAAGAAACAGGTGAAAGCAAGACCATTTTGTTTAATCTCAGTGGACATGGTCATTTTGATATGACTGCATACGAAGCCTATATAAATAAGAATCTGCCTGATTATGAACTGAGTGAGGATATATTAAAATCTGGTTTTGCAAGTATTCCAAAAGTAGAATAGCCAATTTAGAGACTGATTATATTTTATTTTAAGAAAATGTATCTCAATAAAAATGCGATAGCAATGGGATACATCCATATATTGATTTCACGGTGTTTCCCGAGTAGACATTTTATAACAACATAAGAAATACAACTAATACTTATTCCCTCTGTTATTCCATAGCCAAATGCCATAAATATAATGGTCAAAAAAGCGGGAAAACCTTCTGAAATATTCTCCCATAAAATTCTTTTAACACTGCCCATCATTAAAAAGCCAATAACTATTAGGGCAGGAGCTACAGTGGGATACATACTAAAATTAATCCCTTTCATTCCAATTTGCTCGTAGTATTCAGGTCCCGCATTATAGCCTAATATTGATAGAAAGGGGATAAGTGGTATCGTTATAAAAAAACAAATACCTGTAATAATAGAAGCCAAACCTGTTCTTGCTCCGACAGCAACTCCAGAAGCACTTTCCACATAACTTGTTACTGTTGATGTTCCACATAGTGCTCCAATACATGTTGCTAATGCATCTGATAGAAAGGCACCACCGGCTCTGGGTAATTTTCCCTCTTTAATAAAACCGGCTGTAGTTCCTACACCAACCAAAGTACCTACAGTATCAAATAAATCAAGAAAGAAAAAAATCAAAATCGCCGGAATAGCATCATGCCATCTATCTACTAAAGAATAAAAGTCCAATTGAAAAAATGTAGAAAAGGAGTAATGAAACTCGGGTTTAGTTATAGGAATAATACCTAACAACAAATAAGCAACCGATGAGAAGGATATTCCAACTAATATAGCACCTGTAAATCGGATATTTTGTAAAAAGAGAATTATAAATAAAGAAAAAATCGTTACTAATGGTATAGCCGTTTTTAAATTTCCGACGGATACCATTGTTCCTTGATTTACAACAATGAGTCCCGCCCATTGTAATCCTACAAATGTAATTAATAGACCAATACCTGCGGGTATAGCATTTTTTAAGCAATCTGGAAAGATTTCTATTATTTTTTCTCTTGTTTTAAATAGCGATAGGAAAACAAACAAAAGACCAGATATAAATACAATTGCTAAAGAAGATTGCCATGTAAATTTCATTCCAAGACACAAGGTAAATGTGAATAAGAAATTTTCTCCCATCCCTGGTGCTAATGCGAATGGATAATTTGCCAAAAACGCCATAAGAAAGCAGGCAATAGCGGAGGATATACAGGTAGCAAGGATAACAGAATTATAGTCCATTCCTGCAATTGATAATATTGCGGGTTGAACAAATACGATATAACTCATTGTGCAAAAAGTTGTAATTCCACCAATAATCTCTTTTTTTATGGTTGTTTCTTCCTCTTTTAACCTAAATATACGATTTAATAAAGGATACATGGATTCCACTTTCCTTTTTATTTTGAATCTATCCCAACTAATATTCTACTTACAATAATAACAAAATTTTCATCATTGGGCTCCCAACTGCGGGGTTCTTTGTTATATATTATTAAAACTTTATCCGTTTTTTCGCTTTTATTATGACGAATAGGAGCAAAAATGAACGATTCTGCTTCTAACGATTTTGTCCACAAATTAGAACGATAATCTTGTTGTGCAGACCTGATAGTCAATATCTCAGACCATTCAAGAGTTTCTACAATAAACTTGCAATTATGAATATGACTTTTTTCTTCTTGAACAACTATATAAATAGGTAACAAAATATCTTTTTCAATATCTACCTTCCAAATACCTGCATTTTCTGTTTTTAATGTGTTTTTGACTATGTCTAAAATATCTTTGATTTTTTCTTCGCAGGTTTTGTCCTTGTCATTGGAAATCAAAATAATGTCTCTTAATGCAATAACAAACCCCTGTATTTTTGCTTTTTCTTTTGTATCTATTTCTAACTTTTTTGAGTAATATTGATTTAAGGACTCAATTTGCCTTTGCAGTCTAATATTTTCTCTATACAAACTATTCACCGTTTCAATGGGAATACCTCCTTTCCCTTCTTCCGAAAAAATAAAGACATTTTTATCTTTCTCTGTATTAAATTCTCCTCCTGTTATGTCTGTTTTATCTTTATTTATTTCTGCCGTCCAAAACTTCCAAAAGTATAAAATGGAGTATATTTTATTCATTAATGTTTCAAATTCAACTATCCAGAAATGTATAGGTGATTCTTGCCCTTCAACCTTGGGATTCTCTAACCAAAAGAATATTTCTTTAATAGGATTTGTTAATACATATCCCAAAAGAACCGCTATAAGAACAACTATTAAAAGGCTTATTGCAAACAGGATAATAATATTCCTGTCTGTATTCATTATTTCTGTGCTTTGAGGAATATCAAAAACACATACCAATGGGATGTTATACATAAATAAATATTTTTGAACTACGAGCATACCGTTGGTTGTTTTTTGGAAATAAGGATTTTCTCTTTCCTTTTTTAATAAAATATTTTTTATTTCTTCGGGAAGATTTTGGAGAGATGATGACCTAACAATATCCCGATTTGAAACACTTTCCATTCCCAATTTACAAATAATATATTTGTCATTAAGAATATATGTGTATACAGAATAATCTCTGTAGATATCTGATATAATGTTCTGTAACCACGACCAGTCTATTTCCCATGATATTACTGAAAATGGAGAATCTTCATAACCAACAGCCATAGCCAATCGGGAATTTATAGAAGGTCCAATTTCTTGGATTTCAGGTTGTGTAAACCATATTTTAGGTATGCCTTCTCTATTTTGGGCATTTTGTTGTAAACATAGGGCAACGGATTCTTTATACCAGTCACTATTTGTCATACTCTGGTCTGGAGATACTTCTTCTATTTCTTCATCTAATAATTGTGTTCCGTCTTCCGTCCATGTAGCTACTTTTTTTATGAACCCTTTACTACTACCGGAAGTAAGAGATATCGTTTTCCAACCAGAAGATATAGGAACTATTTTATATTCAAACTTGTTGGGTAATACTAACTCAAAAGATTTTATAAATCGATTTTTTTGTAATATTGTTGCAAAAAAGAGATTTAATAATATCCTGTCTGTAGTGTTTATTGTTTTCCTGGAAAGAGATGTTCTAAGGGTCTCTATAATATCACATAACTGTTCATCAGATTTTTCTATCCTCTCCAGAGATAGTTTATAATTGCTTTCTGTAATTGAATTAAAACTTACAGATTTATAAAAAATAACCTCTTTTTTCCATGATAAAATAAATGCGATACTAACAAATAAAAAACAAATCAAAAAAATTACAACTATAATACTTTTTATACGAACCATAAATATTGCCCTACATTAATTATGTATATATTAAAGAAAATTTAATACGAAAGGAAAATATAATATGTTTACACTTTTATTGTTATCATTATGTTTTTTTCATCAAACCCAAGAAAAACCTATTGAGAATACAATAATAACAAAAGAACCATTTATGAATTTTAATACTTGTTTTCAAACTTCTCAAGGTTTTGACCCTTTAATGGATATAGCATCCGATGTAGCCATTGTATATGGAACAACCCATAAGCTTTCGGAGGAATTAATAAGTTGGAGAGAACAAGGGTATCGGACTGCTTATATGACCGGTATTTCATGGGGCAATTACGATAGTTATTACCAGACAGAAAACGGATTAAAAAAGGAAGAAATACAAACAGATAAAACGGGCAAATTATGGATGCATGGGCATAGTGATACTGTTGGTTATAATGTGCCTACACCGGGTTATGTTGAATATATTAAAAGTATATTAATACCTCCTTTAGAAAATCGCGTAGAAAGTATATATTTAGAAGAACCTGAATTTTGGGCAGTGACAGGATGGAGTAAAGCATTTAAACAACTCTGGGAAAAATATTATAGTGAGCCATGGTCTCCACCCAATCAATCTATCGAAACACAGTATAAAGCGAGTTTATTAAAATATAAGTTATATACAGACGCATTAACGGAAGTTTTTAAATTTGTAAAAGAATATGCTCAAAAAAACAATTTTCAAGTTGGCTGTTATGTTCCAACACACTCATTAATTAACTATGCCCAATGGAGAATTGTAAGTCCAGAGTCCCAATTAACAAAAATAGAACATTGCGATGGCATAATTGCTCAGGTATGGACAGGGACAGCACGCTCCAAGCATCATTATCAAGGAATTTCCAGAGAAAGAACTTTTGAAACAGCCTATTTAGAATATGCACAAATGGTTGGAATGGTGCTACCTGCTCAAAAACATCTTATCTTTCTTGCAGACCCTATTGAGGACAATCCGAACTATGACTGGCATGATTATAAATATAATTATGAATGTACTGTATTGGCTTCATTATTCTTTCCGGAAGTTTCTACATTTGAAGTTATGCCATGGCCTGAAAGAATTTTTAAAGGGAAATATTCAAAATCCAAAGAAGAAAAGGATATTAAAATAAATATTATTCCGGAATTTGCTACAGAACTTCTTGCGGTAATAAATACATTAAACGATATGAAACAGGAAGAAGTTGAATGGATTTCCGGTATTTACCCTATAGGTGTAATGGTATCAGATACTTTGATGTTTCAACGAGCAGAACCCTATCCAAGTCATCCTAATCTGAATTGCTTCTATGGAATAGCAACTCCCTTTATAAAAAATGGCGTTCCTTTAAAAATTATACAAATGGAGCACTTGACAGATTACCAACCTCTAAAAGATATAAAAATCTTATTATTATCATACGAAGGGCAAAAACCGTTAAACAAAGAATACCATAATGTTATTAAAGATTGGGTGAATAATGGTGGAAGTTTGCTTATTATTGATGATAATACAGACCAATATAACGCACTTAATAATTGGTGGAAAAGTGAAGGATGTAATTCTCCCCTGGAACATTTAATCAAAACACTGTTGGGGAATAAAGAACCTGATGACAATATAACACAGGTTGGCAAAGGATATATATGGTGGGTAAAACGCAGTCCATCCGCATTAAGTCTTGACAAAGAAGGTGCTAATCAATTATTAAATTGGGTTAAAGAATTGTCTAATAAATCAGGAATAAATATTGAATATAAGAATTACCTTCATCTCAAAAGAGGTCCTTATCATATTTGTTCTGTTCAGGATGAATCTATTAACGGTTCACCTTATAAAATACAGGGAAGATTTATTAATCTTTTTAATCCCGAATTGAAAGTGGAAGAAGATGTTTTATTAAATCCCTCGAATCGTGCTTTACTATTAGACCTCAATTCAGGCCAATTAAAGAAAGAAAAACTTTCCATAATTGCTTCTGCTGGTAGAATACGGGATAAGAAAATAGAAGGAAATCGTTTCCTTTTTACAACACGGGGGCCATTAGGAATACCTGGAAAAGTTGTTATTTTATGTAATAAACAGCCTGAAAAAATTGCAAATTTAGAGGCACTTGACTTTCAACTACAATACGATAGTAAAAATCAATTACTTTATATTCATTTCACCCATCATGGTAAGGATATTCATTTTGAGATTGACTTGTAATGATTGATAGTATATATATCTTAATTTTGAATTTTTAACAAATGTTTATATTTTAACTTTGTCATATTTTGGGCAAAATGAATTGAAGGTGTAAGAGACTATGCTAACACAAGAACAAATTACCAAATTTACAGAAAAAATTCGTTTTAATCCTCAAAAAATTGAAACTCTTATAAACCTGATTAACAAAGGGAATCATTTAGAATATATATATCACTATCACCGAGATGAAATAGGGATAGACAATTGGGGATTCCTTGTCCATATTATTGATGAATATAGAAAGTTTTCAGAAATTGAAAGTAAGAAAGAGAGTGTATTAACACAATTAGAAAAGAATGAACTTTTAACTGATGAATTGAAGCAAATCATTTCTGATACATCCGATACAGCCTTATTAGATGATTTACTTCTCCCCTTAAAGAAAAAAAATCGCAGTCGCTCCCAAAAACCCATACAGCAGGGGTTGCAGGAATTAGCGGATTTTATATGGCAACAATTACCCGTAAATCAACCTATAGAAGTAACTGCGGAAGCATTTGTCGAATCATCAAAATTGTCTATTACTCCTCAGGAAGCAATTGAGGGTGCTTTAATTATTCTTGCGGAACGGATTGAACAAGATTACAAGGCAAGAACGATTGTTAAAGAAATGTTCTGGAAGAAAGGGCTTTTAGTTTCGACATCAACAAAAACAGCCCAAAGTCAGAAAACACAATTTGAAGCCTTCTATAATTATTCTGAGCCTATTCGTAAAATTAGTTCTATCCGTTTTCTTCAAATTTTAAGGGGAATGCGATTGGGCTTCTTAAAAGTTAGTCTTGAAATTGATGAAAACGAAGCCATTGAAGAATTATCCAAAATATATGTTAAAGATAGTGGGAGTGTGTTTGAACCTTTTATCCGTTTGAGCATTCAAGATGCCTTTCGTAAGCAATTAAAAACGGTTTGTGAGAATAGGGTTTTTACAGAATTAAAGGATAATATAGAACAACAATTCGTGTCTGAGTTACGCGATGATTTAATAGACATATTAATGTTTCCTCCGGCAAATCTGGAGACTGTCATATCTATTATTCCTGGAATTGAGGAAGAATGGGCAGTATGTGTTGTAGACCGCGATGGAAATTTGCTGGAATCTTCCCATATCTCTCCAATGGCTCCCAAAAATGAAATTAAAGAAGCACAGGATATTATCAAATCCTATATTGAAAGATATAAATCGAGACATATTGTAATAGGAAATGGAGCAGGTGTTGAAGAAGCCGTTCAATTCGTTGGAGAATTAGCCTCACAATATACAAACCCGCGTGTGCGTTTTGTAACATTTGAACAAAGATTTGCACAAAGTTTTGCTCGTTCCAAAATAGCAGAAATTGATTTGCCCAATCTTTCGGAAAAAATACGGGAAGCATATTATCTTGCACGCTATTTTAATTCTCCACTTAAAGAACTTATAAAGTTAAATCTTTTGAGTTTGCCTGAGGGTATCCTCCACCGGGAAATAAATGAGAGGAAGTTCACTGCAGTTGCCCATCAAGTAATAGAACATTGTATTAATAGTATCGGTATTGATATTAATCAAGCCAGTATTAATGAATTGCGGCATATCGCAGGGCTAAAACATAATATTGCAGAAAACATCGTTGAATATAGAACCGCCAAAGGAGGATTTAAAAACCGTAAAGAACTCCTTGAAGTCCCTGGTATAAATGAATCTGTATTTCAGCAATGTGCTGGTTTTCTTTATATAAAAAATGGAGATAATCCCTTAGACCAGACTCGTATACATCCTCAATGGTATGAACACATTGAAACTACAGCACAAGAATTGAATATTGAGATTTCCTCTTTATTCCGTTCTTTTAGAAGTGCACGAACATTAATAAGACGGCTTGAAGAAAAAAAGATATTCGGGAAACATACCCTAAAGACGATTTTAAAAGAGTTAAAGTCACCGGCTCGTGACCCAAGAGGATATTTTATATTCCCCAGGTATACTGATGGGATTTATCGTGTATCTGATTTGAAGGTAGGAATGCAGACAGAAGGGATTATTAAGAAAATTTTAAATAATTTGATTATTGTAGATATTGGAATTCCTATTGATGCAATTATTCATTTAAGAAACAACCCTTCTTTAACAAAAACACTAAAAAGAAACTTGCTGGATAAACGAATTGGAGATTTCATAAAGGTCAATATAGAATCCATAGATTTTGACAATCAAAAAGTAATTCTAATACCTTATTTTCCACCTAAAAAAGAGAAAAAAGAAGAGGATAAAAAAGAGAGAAAGGAAAAATCTTTTTCATCTCAAAAGCAAAATACTACAAAAGTAACCGATTCCAAAGAATCGGCAAGTAGTGACAAACCTAAGTTTGAAAGAAAGTTTTCAAAATTTCAAAAACCTAATGTAGAAAAAGAAAGTAAAAAATCGTCATCTATTTTAGAAAACCAATTGTTAAATACTCAGTTAGCAGACCAATTAGCAATACTCAAAGATAAATTACAATCTTGAACCTAATAAAGGAATTGTAAAAATCTGATTATTAAAAAGGAGTAACTTGATGAAGAAAAAAAATGTTACCTCAAAAGGTATAAATAAAAAAGATTACAAATACTTTGAAACATTGCTATTGGCAGAGAGAAAAAAAGTTATTCAGAATTTAACAAATCTGGATACGAGTGATTTGGTAGAAGAAAATTCAGGACCTGGGGAAGATATATCTGATTATGCGGAAACAGGTACCGATGCTTTTGATATACAAATTGCTCTCTCTCTGGCAAGCGGGGAATCTCAACAATTACAAGAAATTGATGACGCAATAGAAAGAATTAGAAATAAAACCTATGGTATATGTGAAATGTGTAAAGAGCCTATCCCACGAAAAAGATTAGAGGCTATTCCTCATGCTCGCTTTTGTGTGCAATGTCAAAGTGAGTATGAAAAACAGCAAGAATCATAATACTAACATACTATTGTCATTACATTATGTATCCCACAATTATAGAATTTGGTTGGCTTAAAATACACAGTTATGGTTTATGTATTGCCATAGCCTTTTTATTATCACTCCATCTCACACAACGCGATGCACGCAAACGAGGAATTGACCCGGAAATTATCCAGAGTGAAGCTATATTTGCTCTTCTTGCCGGTATCATAGGTGCTCGTGTTTTCCATATTATCATGTTTCCTTATGAATACTCCATTACCAATCCTATTGGGTGGATTGCTATATGGCAGGGTGGACTTGTTTTTCAAGGTGCTCTCCCCTTTGCCTTTGGTTATGTTTTTTGGGCTATGCGTCGAAGAAAAGTTTCTTTCCTATTAATATCGGATTGTGCCGTTCCTTACTTAGCATTAGGACAAGGAATAGGTAGGATAGGATGTTTTTTCAATGGTTGCTGTTATGGGAAACCTTCCAATCTTCCCTTTGCTATTTCTTTCCCAGAAGGTTGCCCTGTTTACCAGTCTTATCCTGGAAACAATGGATGGTCTCTTCCTGTTCATCCAACACAATTGTATGCTGTAGTAGGTCTCGTTTTTCTTTGTGTTGTATTGATATATCTTCGTGATGAATGGAATCCATTTACAGGTTTTACCATTCCCTCATATTTATTTTTACATGGATTACTTCGATTCATCAATGAATTTTTCCGTGGCGACCATAACTCTACTGTTTTAGGTTTTGGTGTTTTAAGCGACCAACAAATGTTTTGCATTCTGGAAATTTTACTGGGAATTTTCCTCTTCTGGTTATTACGGACCTATCACAAAATTCAACAAACTTCTGCAGAAATTCAACAAAGTTCCAAGAAAAAGAAAAAATAATCTATTCCCTATCTCTTTTTTTTATAATATTATAATCATATTAATTTTGTAATCAGGTCTTATTATGTCAGACAAAGAAAATAAAATAAGAGTACTTCCTGAAGAAATAACTAACAAGATTGCCGCTGGAGAAGTTGTTGAAAGACCTGCATCTGTTGTAAAAGAACTCATTGAAAATAGCATAGATGCTGGGGCAAAACGAATTACAATTCGTCTTTCTGCATCCGGTTTAAGGCTTATTGAAGTTATTGATGATGGTATCGGAATGTCTGAACAAGACGCCATTCTTGCTATAGAGAGACATGCGACAAGTAAAATTACCTCAGCGAAAGATCTCGAAGCGATACATACCTTTGGATTTCGTGGTGAAGCATTGAGCAGTATTTCTGCTGTATCTCAGTTTGTTTTAACCACAAAACGATTGCAGGATAATACAGGCACGCAAATTGTTGTTAATGGTGGCATATTAAAATCTGTTTCCTCTGTAGGTAGCCCACAGGGAACAAAAATCTCTGTAAATCGCCTCTTTTTTAATACCCCTGTAAGGTTAAAATTCTTAAAAGGCTTAACTACAGAATTAAGCCATTGTATTGATATTGTCCAGAAATATGCCCTTGCTCATGAAGATGTTGGTTTTAAATTATTCCATAACGACAAACTTCTTTTTGATATTCCCCCTGGCATAAATTTATACAATAGGATTTCTCTTATTTGGGGTAAGTCTACTGTATCAGAGATGTTACACATAAAACCTGTAACTCATAATCTTTTCTCTAACGAATCCGAAGTTATGCCTATTACTATTTATGGGTATGTTGGATTACCTTCTCTGACTCGTTCTCATCGTTCCCATCAATTATTTTTTGTCAATAAAAGGCCTGTTTCCAGTCGAACTTTACAATACAGTCTGGAAGAAGCCTATAGAAACCTTGTTATGGTGGGCAGATACCCTGTCGCTATTCTTTTTATAGAACTACCTCCACAATGGGTTGATGTCAACATTCATCCTACTAAAAAAGAAATTAAATTTAGAGATGAAAGAATTATTTCCAAGCATATCGTAACAACTCTTCGTAATCAATTATCCCTCATACCGGGACAAAAACATTACGATTCCCCACAAATAACCCCACAAATAACTGAAAAGCAACAACCCGTTCCTGCTGTTTCGGCTTATTCTAATATAGATACCTCATCTACATTTATCGATAACTCCGATATTGAGGCGATTCCTAAAAGCACTAATGATTCGGTAGAAAATGAACCTGTAGAATCTCAACAAAAAACCATTACAGAAGATACCCATATTTTTTTTAATACGGATAGGGACAAAACACATATTTCTTCAAATGAGAAACAAGCACAAGAGGAGCAACCTTCACTTTTACCCCATCCCATTTTTTCCGAATTTGTTCCGGGAGAAGAAATTCCAATACAAGTTTTTGATTCTTATTTAGTTCTTCCGGAAAAAGACCGTATTTTAATTATTGACCAACATGCTCTACATGAACGATTAAATTTTGAACAGTTAAAGAAAGAATTGCAGGAAAAGGATTTTGTCTTTCAGCAGCTTGTTATACCTATTCTTATAGAAGTTCCATCTAATTATTTTAAGATTTTGGAAGATAAAAAGGAAATATTCCAAAAGATAGGTATTGATATTGAACCCTTTGGAGAAAACACATTTCAAATAACATCTATATGTGAATTATATGATGAAGGTAAAATAAAAGATATTGTTTTTGAACTACTTGAAGAAATGGTACAGGGCGATTTGTTTGAAAAAGAAAATTATTTTGAATCCCTATTGAGTATTGCAACTAAAGCATGTAAAAAATCAGTTAAAGCAGGCGATAAATTAGAACCTATGGAACGATTGTATTTAATAAAAGGATTTAAATCCCTAACACCTCCATATACATGCCCTCACGGAAGGCCTATTTTAATAGAATTAACCTTGCAACAAATGGAAAAAAGCTTCCGGAGAAGACAGTAATGGATGCAATAGCCGTAGTAGGACCCACCGCATCTGGGAAAACAGCTCTTTCTATTCGACTGGCAGAAGAATTTAATAGTGAAATTATTTCCTCGGATTCCATGCAGTTTTAT
This sequence comes from Candidatus Hydrogenedens sp., assembly GCA_035378955.1. Classification (NCBI taxonomy): domain Bacteria; kingdom Pseudomonadati; phylum Candidatus Hydrogenedentota; class Candidatus Hydrogenedentia; order Candidatus Hydrogenedentales; family Candidatus Hydrogenedentaceae; genus Candidatus Hydrogenedens; species Candidatus Hydrogenedens sp. The sequence continues at coordinate 22,721 of DAOSUS010000025.1, forward strand.
CAAGGTATGGAGATTGGGACAGCTGTTCCATCTACGGAAATAAGGAAAAGAATACCCCATCATTTTTTAGTTTTTGTTCCTCCTGATTTCCGTATGAATGCGGGTATATTTCAGGAATTAGCGAGAAGAGAATTGAATAGAATTAAAAATGAGGGAAAGGTTCCTATTATTGTGGGTGGTTCGGGTCTTTACACATCTGCTCTCATAGATGGATTATTCGAAGGCCCTGCCTCTTCTGAGGATATAAGAAAAAGACTAAAAAAACAATTGGTGGAACAGGGGCCAGAACATCTTGTAAAAATATTAAAAGATGTTGACCCTGTATACTTTTCAAAATTAACAAGTCCTAATGATATTGTTCGTGTTATTCGAGCATTAGAAGTATATGAGTTAACAGGAATTCCCTTTTCTGAATGGCACAGACAACATCAACAACAAGCCCAGCCCCTAAATGTATTACAAATTGCGATAAATTGGGAACGAGATATTTTGTATGAGCGAATTAATAATCGAGTAGATGAAATGATCAAAGAAGGTTGGATAGATGAGGTAAAAATTCTATTAGAAAAAGGTTATGAAAAAGATATATACCGATTAAAAGCATTGGGATATAGAGAAATTGTTTACTTTTTGAAGGGGATGCAAGACATTTCTACGACTATGTGCAATATAAAATTACATCATCGAAGATATGCGAAACGCCAGATAACATGGTTTCGGTCTGACAAAAGGGTAAACTGGATTGATGCAAACCCCATCAAATCTATAAACGACTTATTATATTCTATATATCCTCTTATAGAAAATTTTAATAAAAATAACCTGCCAGAGACATATCCTTGTTTTTTGTTTAGAAATTATTAGTAATCTTTTGTGTTGTTTCTTTTATCATTTAAATCCGTTTTTTTGCAAATTACCTATAAATAATGTTAAATTTTTAATTAAATAACTTCTAAATTATTTTATTATTTATATTAGTTAGGTTTTTACATGGAGCAGTATAAAGAAGTTTCTAATTTTTTCCGAAATTATAAAAAAGACAATATAATACAAATACGATGGCATGGTAGAGGTGGACAGGGTGCTGTAACATCCGCAAAAATTCTTGCAGTGGCGGGATTTATTTCGGGTTACAAAGGTGTTACTTCTGCCCCATTTTTTGGTGCTGAAAGAAGAGGTGCCCCTGTAATAGCAACAACAAAATTAAGTAAAGATGTTATTTGCGATTTCAGTCAGATTGATTCGCCGGATATTGTAGTTATACTCGATAATACATTGTTAAAATCCACAAATATTACTCAGGGATTGAAATCCCATGGATGGGTTGTTTTAAACACTCCGCCGCAATTTGAATATGACTTTTTACAAAATCACTTTAATTTTATAAGGGTAAATGCAACAAAGATTGCAGAGGAAGCGGGGCTTATCTATGCAGGGATACCATTAGTAAACACCCCTATGTTAGGGACTTTTCTTCATATCTTACCGAATATAGACTTTTCACATATTCACAGAGCATTAGAACAATTTTTTTCTCCTAAGGCGGTATCAAAGAATTTTGATGTTATTTCCCGTGTTTATAAAGAATGTATTGTAGAGAAATCAGAAAGTAATTTTCAGGAGTTACAAAAATCATGAATACACGCGATTGTGGACATATAATATCAGGTTCTTCTCCTGCGAAAGGGGAAGCCGGTAAAACAGGTGAATGGAGAACCCAACGCCCCGTTGTTAATAAAGAAAAATGTTTGGCTGCAAAGGCGAACAAAGATATTTGTTATCAATGTTGGGCTTTTTGTCCAGAAGGTGCTATAGAAAGAAAACCGGGGGGACCTGTAGATTTAACATATTGTAAAGGTTGTGGGATTTGTGCACAAATATGTCCTGCGGACGCTATACAAATGGAAAACGAATATGACAGTTCTGAACAACGAAAAAACGATTAATATTCACAATCACTCATCAAATCCTAAAGCATATCCTCCCGGGGAATATGTGCTTACGGGGAATCAATCTGCCGCTATTGGAGCGTTTCTTTGTGGAGTGCAGGTTATCGCCGCATATCCTATCACTCCCCAATCACCCGTTGTAGAAGATTTGGCTAAGTTTGTAGAAGATGGAGAATTACCTGCAGAATTTGTTCCTGTAGAGAGTGAACATAGTGCCATGGGGGTATGTATAGGTGCTTCAATTGCTGGTGCTCGTGTTTTCACGGCAACAAGTGCCAATGGATTGGCATACATGTGCGAACAACTTCATTGGGCATCGGGTTCGCGTTTGCCTATCGTAATGGCTTGCGTAAATCGGGCAATGGCGGCACCATGGAGTGTTCTTAATGACCAACAGGATTCCATGTCTCAAAGAGACGCAGGATGGATACAATTATTTTGTAAAGATAATCAGGAAATAATTGATACGATTATACAGGCATATCGTATTGCAGAAAAAGTATATCTTCCGGTTATGGTTTGTTATGATGGTTATATACTTTCTCACACTGTAATGCCTCTTGAAGTTCCCGATGGTAATAAGGTAAAAAATTTTTTACCGTCTTACACACCCCATACTCCATTAGATATAAATAATCCGGTTAATATCAATCCTGTTACTCTTGCCGAGCCCAGATACAATGCAGAGGGGGTTCTCTGCCATGGATATATGGAACACAAATATCTTCATCATAAAGCCCTTCGGGATAGCCTAAATACAATTGAAGAAGTTGATTTGGAATATAAAGATATCTTTGGCAGAAGTGCCGGAGGATTATTTTCACTTTATAAAACCGATGATGCAGAAGTTGTAATTGTTTGTGCTGGTAGTTTGTCTAAAATGAACATTTTAGTCGTGGACATGTTACGAGAACAAAATGTCCCCATAGGATTGGTTTCTTTAAGGTCATATAGGCCTTTTCCTAATCAAAAACTATCGTCAGCATTAAAAAACAAAAAACTCATATTAACCATTGATAAAAGTCTTAGTTATGGATATCAGGGTCCTATATGTATTGATGTAAAATCCTGTTTGCTTGAAGCAGGTATTTCCTCTATCGTTATCAGTTTTATAGCAGGACTTGGTGGAAGAGATATAAAACCTTATGAAATAGCAGAAACAGCATACGATTACTGGAATAAGTATTTAAATAAGGGATTAACCCCTGAAAATATATACGAATCCCAATGGATTAACTGTAAATATTAGGAAAAGTAGTATGACTTCGATACTTGAATTACCTGTTGATGAATACATGTTGCCAGGCAACCGTTCCTGTGCGGGATGCGGTCTTGGAATAGGTTTGCGATATATTTTAAAGGCATTAGAAGGCAAATGCGTTATGACTGTTCCTGCTTCCTGTCTTACGGTATTAGGGGGAATGTACCCTGTTTCTTCCGTTACGGTACCCTGGATTAATTCCGTTTTCCCGGGCACAGCGGCTATGGCATCAGGTGTCGTAGCAGGATTAAAAGCCTTAAAAAAGGAAGATATTACCGTATTAGCAATGGCTGGAGATGGTGGAACTTATGATATTGGTATTCAGGCTCTCAGTGGTGCAGCTGAAAGAAATGCCAACTTTTTATTTATCTGCTACGATAATGAAGCATACATGAATACAGGGACACAGCGGTCAGGTGCCACTCCTAAAGGAGTTAAAACGACAACAACTCCTATAATTGGGAAAATGCATAGTCCTAAAGATATGGGACAAATTATGGAGGCACATCATATTCCTTATGTAGCAACGACATGTGTATCTTACCCCACAGACTTATATGACAAAGTAAAAAAAGCAAGGGGGATATATGGATTAAGATATATTCATCTCTGCGTTCCCTGTCCCTCTGGCTGGCAATATGACCCTCAAAATACGGTAACAATTGGACAACTGGCTGTAGAAACAGGGGCGGTTGTTCTGTATGAAATTGAAAACGGGATATTTCGCTTGACAGGACGAAGTAGACGACTTGCTAAAGATGGCAAATTAAAACCCCTTACAGAATACTTATCTGCTCAAAAACGATTTGGAAATATCAATTCTGATGTATTAGAGGAATTACAGGAATATATCAACAAACGATGGGAAGAATTTATAGCAAAAGATAAAACGCTTTGTTGAATAATTATATCTCTCTATTCGCTCCACAACACTTTTTAAATTTCTTTCCACTCCCACATGGGCATAAATCATTAGGGTTAATATTAGAAATGGAATTTGTTTTTTGTTTGCCACGAATCTCATTCATAATATTTGCGGGTGCCTGACCTTTACGAAGTTGATTTGCCATATATTGCATATAGGGTTCTGTATGCTTGAAGAAATTAAAATATCCTTTGCATAGATAGTTTTGCTTTGTCACCTCACCTGGAATTTTTATAAAACGATGTTTTGGACAAGCTCCATTACATAAAAAAAGATACTTGCACCTTCGACATTTATTCGTTAAATTTGATTTCTCACGGGCAAAATTATCCTGAAATTCTGAATTTATCATCTCTGATAATGATGTTTCCAATATATTCCCAAGACGATATTCGGGATATACAAAATGGTCACAGGAATATACATCCCCATTCGATTCTAAAATAACAGCTTTGCCGCAATTTTTACTATGAATACATAAAGGAGGTTCGATACCCATCCACCCTGCAAGGGTCATATCAAACATCTGCACAAATATTTTTCCAACATCCTGCCTTACCCATTCATCAAAAATGGCATTCAGGAAATATCCCCATTGTTCTGGTAATATTGACCAATTGGTTATTTCTGCTTCCTCATCACCCGGGTGTACCAATTTTAATCCATCAGAACGACTGTCTCCCATTCTTTCTACAATAGGGATAAATTGCAAAAACTGACTTCCAATAGATTTCAAAAATTGATATATTTCTTTTCCTTTCATCCAGTTTTTTCGATGAACACAAGTAAGTGTATTAAATTCTACTTTCTCTTCCTTTAATAGTTGAACTACCTGTATCACTTTCTCAAATGTTCCCACTCCATTACTATCTACCCGAAATTGATTATTAATTTCTTCCGGTCCGTCAATAGAAATACCTACTAAAAAACGATTGCTCTTTAAGAAATTTGCCCAGTCTTTATCTAATAATATTCCATTGGTTTGTAATGTATTCAATATTTTTTTAGAGCCTTTATATTTTTCCTGCAATTCAACAACTTTTACAAAGAATGGAAGTCCTACTAATGTGGGTTCTCCTCCTTGCCATCCAAAAATAACTTCTTCTGCGGGGTTGCTTTTAATATAATCCTCAATATAACGATTCAGTATTTCATCCGACATTATTTTTTGCTTTTTGAAAATATTTTTCTTTTCGTAATAAAAGCAATAGATACATCTTAGATTACAAGCAGAACTTGCAGGTTTTGCCATTACATGAAAAGGAATTGTTTTATCCATAAAATTTGTAATTTTTGATATTATATTGTTAACTTTGTTATATGATTATAAACACTACGAAACCTTAATTATAAAGGAGATAAGTTATGGGATATGAAATTAAAAAGGTAGATGTTTGGTCTGTAGAAATATTAGACCAGCCCGGTGGCTTAAGTAATGTACTTCAGCCTCTTGTGGAAGTCGGAGCTAATCTTAACTTTTTATTAGCCCGCAGAACCTCTTCGGGTAAAGGAGTTGCATTTTTATGTCCGTTAGAAGGGACAGCTGTTATTAAAAAAGCAAAGTTGTTAGGTTTTCAAAAAAATAAAGATATTTCGGTATTAAAAATAACAGGACCAGATAAAGTAGGTTTGGGTTTACTGCTGGTAAAGACACTTGCATCGGCAGGGATTAATATCCGTGGTATATCTGCTTCTTCTATCGGTAAAAATTGCAGTATATGGATTTCTTTTGATAACAGCAAAGATTCAAATAAAGCACTGAAATTAATCCAAAAGATTCTGTCAAAATAGTAAATCTGAAATACAAATTTCCTTTTTTATTTATAGAGAGGGGTTGTTTTAAAATATCTACATTCCCTTCTAATTTTGGAGTTTTTTTATGAGTAAAAAGAAAACAAAAGTCTTGAATGATAATACAATATTTCATTCTGATACTCTCGGTATGTCAACCCAGTCTGTACATGCAGGAGAAGACCGTACCCGTTATGCAGACTCAATAACCACTCCTATTGTTCAAACCAGCACCTATGTGTTTAAAAATTCGAAAGAAATCGAAGATTATACGAAACACGGAAAAACACGATTTGAATATGGAAGGTATGGGAATCCAACTGAATTAGTAGCAGAACGAAGACTTTCTGCATTAGAAGGTGCTGAAGATTGTCTTGTCTTCGGTTCTGGCATGAGTGCCATTACCACAACAATTCTTGCTCTTGTTCGTAGTAATGACCATATCGTTATTACAGATGATGCCTATAAAAAAACATTGGAGTTTTGTAGTTCCTATCTTCTACGATTTGGAGTTGAATGCACCATAGTCCCCTTTGGTGATTATGATGCTCTTGAAAAAGCCATTCAACCCAATACAAAATTTATCTTTTCTGAATCCCCAACCAATCCTTATTTAAATATATTTGACCTGGAAAGACTTCACAAAATTGCAAAAAAATACGGGGTTTTAACTTTAATTGATTCTACTTTTAGCACACCTTATAATCAAAGACCTTTAGAGTTCGGTGTGGACCTTGTTTTACATAGTTGCACGAAATATCTTGCAGGGCATAATGATATATTAGCTGGAGCGGTATTAGGCCGTAGTGAATTGGTAGAAGAAGTAAGAAAACTCCATAAAGCAATGGGAGGGGTTATTGACCCGCATTGTTGTTATCTTCTTTTGAGAGGCTTGAAAACTTTTTCTTTAAGAATGGAAAGACAAAACAATACCGCTATGTTAATAGCGAGATTTTTAGAAGGTCATCCACAAATTAAAAAGGTATATTATCCAGGATTAGAAAGCCATCCACACCATCAGATAGCCAAAGCACAAATGAAAGGATTTGGCGGAGTTGTAACATTTGACATAAAAGGGAATTTAAATACTGCAAAAAAATTCATGGATTCATTACAACTATGCTATATTGCCCCGAGTTTAGGTGGTGTGGAAACGCTCATTACTCATCCTGCCCTTGTTAGTTATTACGATTACACACGAAAAGAAAGATATGAATTAGGTATAACAGATACCTTATTCCGTCTGGCTGTAGGGATTGAAGAACCTGAGGATATTATTGCGGATATTGACCAGGCATTAAAAAAGAGTGTAAAAAAATAGTAGTTTATTTGTTTGTATTTTCTGTTGTTCCCGTGGAAGATGGGGATTCCACCCCTTCTAATAACTGTTCTTGAGGGGCAGGCTGAACATGCATCATGTGTTGTGGCTGGACAGTTTTAATTGTTAGTTGCCCACCTTCTTTCGCTGGTCCAATACGGGCATCGGTTACAATATAGAAAAACTTAACACCTTTCCCCTTTTGAAGATTTAATGTGCCATTAATAAGAACAGGTTCTCTATATAAGTTGGTCTTTTCATTTTCAGCCATTTGCACAATAACAACATCTCTCATGGGTGGAGCCTGACAAAAATAACATTCTATGGGTAATGGTAGTAGTAAGAATTCTTTTATATTACGGAATTCATTTAAAGGTACCATAAAACCAACAATATGTATATTTTGTTTATCATAAGGTAAAAGTGCTTCATCAAAAGTAGGTCCGGTTCGCATATTTCCTTTTGTCTTTTGTAATAATTTCCATGAAATTATGTCAATACCCTTTTTCTCCCTTTCCTTTTCTACCATCTGTCTCCATTTTTCACTTCGTTCTGCTAAACTGCTTCGTTCAAAAAAGTTATTCATTAAAGCAACAACAGAAATAATAAAAATAACCCCTACAAAAATAGTTAAATCTCTTTTGGCTCTGAATCTCATATCACTCCAAACTACTCTTTCTTATAGTTCCATTAAATCTCTTGCAATGTTTCGCTTATAGGCTTGCCATGCAGGGATTATTCCTGCCAGTAAGCCGACCACTGCTACTGTTGCAAATGATGTAATATGTTCTGATGTTAATATAAAAGAAGTTATGCTTAATCCATATTTTTGGGATAAATAATATCCTACTATATGGGATATAATTCCACTTAAAAAATAACCCGCCAGGATACCTAATACAGTAACCCAGAAAGATTCGATTAGAACAGAACCAAATATTTCTATTCTCGATGCACCTAAGGCTCTCATTATGGCTAAATCCCGTCTTCTTTGGATAATGGCTAAATATAAACCAATCATAATTGATAATGCAGATATTATAACAACTAAGTACCCCACAGCTAAAAGTACGGTCTTGGCTGTCCCTAAAAATTGCTCAAATAATTTTGAAATTTCTTCTACGGGGGTTGCTGCCATCGCAACTGTGGATTCTCGAATCATTTCACGATATTGAAATCGTAATGCTGGACTTTGTAACTGGACTAAAATAGCTGTAATCATAGAATGTGGGTCTTTGCCCCATTCTTCATATTTTATATCACCTTCTCCTTTCGTATTTTGGTTGTCTTCATGTATTTCTTCATGATGTTCCCCATGAATGTCCCAGACAGAATTGACGGATGTAAAAATAGCCCTATCAAAAGGAGAATTAGAAAAATCAAATATTCCCACTACTGTATAAGGATTTTGCTCATGGTTATGTCCCCCCAACATTTCCGGTAATTTAACAAACCCATGACTACTTATAAAAGTATCTCCAACATGTAGCCCTGTCTCTCGGGCTACTAATGCCCCTAACACTGCTTCAAAGGGCTTTTCAAAAACTTTACCTTCTTTTAATTTAAATGGATGCCGCTCCTCTCCTGATATAGGGCTTATCCATTTATGCTCAAACAAACTTGCGTCTGTTCCTACAATCCTAAATCCTTGAAAATTATCTCCAAGAGCAATCGGGTATGCGGATTGAACATATTCTTTATCATTTTTTATCTGCTCGTAAACTGTCCAGGGTATATTTCCTGTAGGGTTGTCCATGAAATATACACTACTCAATACAAGTTGCAAAGGACTTCCTTTAGCACCTACTACTAAATCAAATGCTTGTCCTTCTTCCTCAAATCTTTTTCTCGTTTCCTCTCGAAGGGTCAAAACCGAACTGATAAGTGCAACTGCTAATGCTACAGATAAAATAGTCAGGAAAGTCGTAAATTTCCTATTCCATAAATATCCCCATGCTATACCCCATAAAGTCATACTTCCACCTCCTCACTTACTAAATTGGAACAATCATAAATTTGAGGAAGCCTTTCAGCAATTCCTCTATCATGGGTTACTAATAACAATGTTAACTCTTGTTCTTCACATAGTTTTAGTAATAAATCCATAACATTATTTGCTGTTTTGGGGTCAAGACTACCTGTAGGCTCATCAGCTACAATTAATTTTTGCTTATTAGCAACAGCCCGTGCAATAGCAACTCTTTGTTGTTCACCCACACTTAATTGCGAAGGTTTGTTATTCAATCGGTTTCCCAAACCAACATAATTTAGTAAATTTTTAGCATTCTTTTTCCATTCTGATGACGGAATTGTATCGCTAAAACGCATTCCTAATACCACATTTTGTAATGCGGTAAAAGGTGGAAGAAGGTTAAATGTCTGAAATATAAAGCCTATATTTTCACCTCGAAATTGGTCTAATTTTGATTCAGACATAGATGATATTTCTACCCCATTTACGATAATTTTACCTCTATCTGGTCGTAATAAACCTGAGATTAAATTTAGCAATGTGCTTTTTCCACAACCACTCGGTCCCCAAAGTGCAAGTTTTGATTTGGGAGGAGCATAAAATTTTTCACAATAGAACTTTGTTTTTGGACCTAATTTTACAAAACAATCTTCTACTCTAACCATAAAATCCTCATAAAACTTGTTTTATATAAACGGAACAAATATTTTTTGGTAATACAAATTAATACTTTATATCACGGTAATCGTTTTATTTGCAAATCATGTTAAAATATAAATTTAAGTTATAACAAAAGGTTAATTTATGAGAGTATTTTATCCAATATTTACTTTTTTCTTTCTTCTTTCTCTGTTACTAACGCTATCCTCTTCTTATTCAGAGGAAATAGAAATAAACTCTGAAGCCATTGAAACATTGAGAGGAGAAATTCAAAAAGATACTTCTTTAGCAGATGATTTAAAAAATTCTACTGAAAAAATATTAAACGATACAATAACATTTATACAGTCTGTAAATGATTGGAGTAAAAAATTAGAAGATTTAAATCAAGAAATAAAAAACGCTCCCGAAGAAATTAAATCCAATGAAGATTTTCTTTCTTCTCCCCCTAAAACGGAACTACCCAATACAAAAAATTTATCAATAGATGAAATTAATCAATATTTAATTCAATCGGAAACAGAATATAAGCAAAAACAAACTGAATTTGAAAATCTTTATAAAGAATTTGAGGATAGGAATGAATATCGGAAATCTCTTTTATCAAGAATAGGTGATATAAAAAAGCAACTTACAACATTAAAAGATACAACAATACCTTCACAAGACTCTCCTTTAATTCAAAAAGCAAAACTTTTGTTTAACAATGCTCAAATTTTATCTTTAGAAAAAGAATTAGAATATTTAAACAAAGAATTTGATAGTTTTGAATTAAAAACAAATTTAATTTCATCAAGAATTGAGAAACTTCGCTTTGAATTAAGAGAAAAAGAAAAAACTTATAATTTTTGGAACGATGAATTCAATAATCGGAAACAGGAAGAAGTACAGAAGAATATTCGTGATTCATTAAATCTTTTAAAGTCTTTAACAAAAACAAATTCGCTATTTACAGATGAACTTTCTAATTTAGCACAGGAAAACTTAAAATTGGCTTTAAAAGCTCGTGAATCTGATGGTATAGAGAGTAAAATATCATCTATAAGTGAAGAATATAAGAATTACAATCAAGAATATAAAAAGCAGCAAACACAATTAGATTTATTAAAACAAAAATCTATAGCCGGGGCTTCAACATCGGGATGGGCATTTTCATTACGACAGGAGAAGTCAAAATTAACCAATCCTAAGGAGATAAAAAACTTACAAAAGAAATTCAATAATGAATTGTTATTAATTGAAAATGAATATAACGACTTGTTATCAAGAAGACTAAAAATATCTGAAATTGAAAATCAGTTGTGGAACACATTTAACCAGTACACACAGAATATCTCCGAATTTGAAAAAAAGAACATAAAAAAATCCATAGATGACTTAATAAAAACACAAAAAAATATTCTATCCACATTAATTAGTGACTATGAAAAATATATTTCATTACTTTCTCAAGCAATAGAGACATTAAATCTATGGCTACAACATACTTATGAATTTAATAATTTTATAGATGAAAATATTATCTGGATTCGTTCACCATTTCCTCGTTTAACCTTATTAAAAGCCGAATTCAATAAATTATATGAGATATTACTTCAATTCAATACATATCCCCATCGAGAATTAGCATATAAAGTTATTTTTATCTTTTCCATAGGGTTATTGGGACTTATCATTTTAATTTTTATAAACAATCGATTTGAGAAACAAATAGAATTTACAGCCACACAAATAAAAGTCCCTTTGAATTTTACTATCAGCAAACTAATCCGTTTTATATATCTATTTCTTATACGGATATTTTTAGTTCCGTTATGGTTCTTTTTAATTGGCATGTATTTAGATACCTTTTCATCAGGTATTGAGTTAGTCCATATACTTGCTAATGGATTAAAATTCCTGCTCTTCCCTATTGCGTTTTTTGAAATATTCTGTATTCTTATTAGGATTCCTTCTCTTTCTGAAATAATTCTCAAACCTTTAAAAAATAATCTCAGTGAATTACGATTTAAGTTTCGCATTTCTTTTATCTGGCTAATTATTAATCTATTTGTAATTCTCATTAGTAGCCAACTCATTCCGGAGTTTATGCTTGCAGATATTGTGTTTAGAATTTCCTTTTCTTTGTTTTTATTATCATCTGCCACTATCTCTTTTTATGTTTCTTTTTTATTAAAAAACAAATATCTGCTTCCAGGCTCTAAAAACCGAATTATAAATTTTATAAGTAATTTTTTGATTGCTTTATCTATCATTTGTATTTTTCTCGTTATCTTAAATTTCGTTGGTTACAATTATGGAAGTCTTGAAATAACAAAGAAATTATTTTTTACTCTCTTCCTTATAACCATCCTGTTTATTTCATACCGATTTTCAGAGACAGTATTAAAATACTATCATTGGAAGTTTGCGTTAAATACATCTATAGTCTCTCATACGAAACTTTCACACTCTCTATCCAAGGATTCTACTTCACAAAAATCGTCTTTAGAAACAGATACAAGTGAATTTTTGTTCTATCATGTAGAAAAATTTATTCGGTATTTACTATTCATTTTATTTTTTGTTATAGCCATCTACATCTGGTCTGATATTTTCCCTGCTTTAAGTTATTTAGATAAAATTCATCTCTGGCGGGCATCCTCTGTTACGGAGGTAATTAATACTACAAATATTCAATCAGCACAAGGTAATACGGGACAGACATTACCACCTCCTGTTGTTGAAGAATGGGTAAGCCTATTAGACCTTCTGGCTTCTCTTACTATAATTATTATTACATTTTTAATAATAAAAAATATTTCATTTTATTTCGATTATCTACTATCCAAATACACAAAGATACAGCCTGGTGAAAGATATGCCATCACTACATTATCTAAATATATTATTTTCACAATTGGTTTATTAGTTTCTTTGGGGTTGGTTAATATTACATGGAATAAAGTCCAATGGCTGGTTGCGGGTTTAGGCATAGGTTTTGGATTTGGATTACAAGAAATTGTTGCTAATTTTGTATCGGGATTAATACTCTTATTTGAAAGGCCTCTGCGGATTGGGGATATTGTTACCATCGGAGATGTCTCGGGAAAAGTAAAATCTTTACAAATGCGTTCGACAACTATCGTTAATTGGGATAATAAAGAATTAATAGTTCCTAACAAAGATTTACTTACCCAGCAGTTAATTAATTGGACCAGAAATGAACCCAAAATCCGCTTATGTATTCCCATTGGTGTAAGTTATAATTCCGATATAAACAAAGTTGTTTCTATATTAACAGAAATTGGGCAATCACATCCTTTTGCCGAAACAGACCCATCTCCCCGTGTCTATTTTCTACGATTTGGTCCCAGTGCATTAGAATTTGAACTTCGCTTGTTTACACATTCTTCTTATTATTTAGATTTACAGCATGAATTGTTATGCACAATATTTAATCGTTTCAAACAAGAAAACATTGAGATTTCTTACCCTCAATTAGATGTTCACATACGAAGTAATGATATTTCTTTAGACCCATATAACCATATAAAGTCAAATGTTCTTAAAGAAACTCAAGAATCCCCCAAAAATGAGTCAGAATAAATTTAAGGATAGTATTAATAATTCTCTGATAAATATTGATAAGATTCCTACAAGTTCGGGTTGCTATATTTTTTATGATGAGAAAAGTAAAGTTATCTATGTTGGGAAAGCAAATAACTTAAGGTCTCGAATTCGTTCATATCTCCAAAATACGGATACGCGTTATCATGTTCGTTTCCTGATTTCCAAAACCCAAAAAATTGATTATATGGTTACAGACACAGAACGGGAAGCCCTTTTATTGGAAAATACACTTATTAAACAATATAAACCTCGCTACAATATCCGATTAAAAGATGACAAAAATTATTTGTCTTTACGGATAGACCCATCCGAAGATTTTCCCCGATTAACATTCACTCGAAAACCAAAAAAAGATACTGCTGTTTACTTTGGTCCTTTTCATTCAGCATCTACAATCCGTGATGTTTACAAACACCTTCATTATATAGTTCCGTTGCGGAGGTGCACTGATAACAATTTTCGGAATAGAACTCGTCCCTGTTTATACTATGAATTAGGAACATGTCTGACTCCTTGTGTCCATAGAATTTCCAAAGAACAATACTCTGAACTTGTTCAACAGGCAATTTTATTGCTTCAGGGGAAAATGGATATTTTAGAACAGGAATTTTTGCAACAGATAAAAAAATTTTCCGAAGAATTACAATTTGAACAGGCTGGAATAGTAAGGGACCGTCTTTTCGCTTTACGCAAGATTATGGAACCACAAAAGACCCTGATCTTTAACCAATCCCATAATGTAGATGTATGGGGAATATATATTTCAGATAACCATCTTGTTATTTATATACTATTTTATAAAGAAGGGAAACTTATAGGGTCTCGCACTTTTAATTTGAACATACCCATAGAAATACCTCTTTCTGAATTTTTTGGCTCTTTAATTCTTGAAACATATACACAAAAACTACCTATCCCGCAAGAAATACTTCTTCCTGTAAAAATTAAAGAGACAAAAACTTTATCAGAATTATTTTTCTCTAAAACAGGGAAGAAAGTATTAATCCTATGTCCACAACACGGGGAAAAGGAAGAACTGGTAAAATTGGCATGCAAAAATGCTGAATCAAAATTTCTCGAAGAAAAAGAATTACAAACAAATAAAGGGGCTATACTTCAAGAGATACAAAGAATGCTCCATCTTTCTAAAATCCCAAAGAGAATAGAATGTTTCGATGCATCCACTTATCAAGGCGATAATACAGTTGTGGGTATGGTCGTTTTTGAAAACGGAATTGCCTTCAAATCGCATTACAGAAAATTTTCAATTAAGAAGGAGAATATACATGATGATTATTATTCCCTTCGAGAGGCACTTACACGACGCTTTCGTGACTTGACTGATATCCCATTGCCAGATTTATTGCTTATTGATGGAGGTAAGGGGCAATTGGGCGTTGCTGTTTCTGTGCTGAATGATTTAAATATAAAAGATATTTCATGTGTTGGGATGGCTAAAGCAAGGAACAAGCCCTCTAACAAGAATTTCTTTTCAACACAAGACCGTTTTTTTATTCCTAACAGGTCAAATCCAATTATTATTCAATCTAAAAATTCTCCCGCGCTCTTATTACTTCAACAAATTCGTGATGAAGCACACCGTTTTGCCATACAATATCAACGCAAAAAGAAATTAAAAACAGATTTAACATCAAATATAAAAATTCCTGGAATTGGGACTAATAAATTTAATCAACTACTTTCTAAATTCAAATCAGTTGAAAATCTCAAAAATGCTACTATTGAACAACTTATGGATGTTGAAGGTATTGGTCCCTATTTAGCAATAAAAATATACAAATATTTTCACAAATAAAGAATTACTAAAATATGCCGATTTTATCATAAAATAATAAGATATAAAGAGGAGAAATATATGTTTGGTATTTTGTTTTTTTTATTGGTATTACTACTGTTTATTATTTCTTTTTATGGTTACCTTGTTTGGAATATATCCAATCAAGAGACTTTAAACACAAATGAAATATATTATGTTCGAACAAAGGACTTGTGGGAAATTCGTTTGTGTAGATTTAGAAATAATTCTGAAAAGAACATCCCTATTTTGTTTGTTCATGGATTTGGTTCAAATCAGAATAACTTTCTACTACCCTATGAACAAAGCATTGTTTCATATTTAAAAAATCATAATTTTGATTGCTGGACTATGGATTTACGAGGATGTAAATCTTCCAGACCTCCATTTGGAAAAACGCATTGGGATGCTTCGATTGATGATGTCCTGGTTTACGACCTTCAAGCAGTCATTGAATTTATATTAAAAATGACTGGATACAAAAAACTTTTCTGGATAGGGCACTCTTTAGGCGGTATGCTACTTTATGCGTATCTTATCTACAAGGGAAATAATAAAATTGCAGGTGGAATTACTTTAGGATCTCCCATTGGATTTGTCAATACAAAAATAAATGTTCCTTCCATACTTGTTCAATTCCAAAAATTATTTCCCAATTTTGTCTTTTTGCTTTTCAGAATGTTAATCCCTATATTAAAATTTTTCAAAATAGGCAACTCTGTTTTTCCCGTTAATCCTTCAAATATCAATGTCAATATGAGTGCATGGGATTTGTGTAAAATGGTAGAACCTCCCTCACCGAAAATGGTTGATGAAATGATGGCTTGGATAAATGAAAAGAAATGGGTAATGTTAAATGGTCAATTGAATATTCTTGAACATTTATCGGAATTAAACATTCCTCTTTTACTTTTTTATGCTCCTGATGACCCTTTTGTAAATTTAGATTCAGCGAAAGAATTTTTTAAATCATTAAAGTCCTCCGATAAAGAAATGTTTATACTTAGCACAGAATCAGGTTGTAAACATAATTACAATCATTGCGATTTGGCTTTTGGTGAAAATGGTGAAGAAGAAGTTTTCGAACCTATAAAAGTCTGGTTAGATAAACACCAAGCATGTATTGATGATTTACTGGAAGATAATGAAAAAATAAAATCAAGTAGAGCAGTGAAAAATAGAACTCCAATGACATCGGAAGAAAGAAAAACTATTTTGTCTGGGAAAGCCTATAAGAAGACAACCACAAAGAAATCTAATAAAAATACAAGGACAGATTCTAACAATAAGGAGAATATATAAATGCAATATTTATCCCGAAGAAACTTTTTAACATCTACGGCGTTAGGAACCCTTTTTCTTTCTCACTCGTTTCAAAAGACCTATTCAGAAGATAAAACAAGTCATTCTGAAACTGCTTCTAATAAAATTGTTGTATTTTCAAAATATTTACAAAATCTTGACTGGGAGCAACTGGCGGTTGCGTGTAAGAATTGCGGACTTGATGGTATTGATTTAACTGTTCGAGATGGTGGACATGTAACACCGGAAAAAGTAGAAAAAGACCTACCTAAAGTTGTCGAAATCTTCCGCAAAAATAACATGGATGTAATAATGATAACAACCCGTTTGCTCAATGCTGACGACCCCTACGCGGAACAGATATTAAAAACGGCGGGTTCGCTAAAAATTCCTTACGCTCGTATCGGTTATCATCAATATAAAGATGATTTAGATATTAAAGAACAAATCTCAATAGTAAAAAAAGACTTGCAAAAGTTAATGGTTTTGGCTGAAAAATACAATGTGATTTTAGGGTATCATAATCATAGTGGTTTGAATAATTTTGGAGGACCTATCTGGGACATTATCGAAGTATTTCAAGAAATTAATTCGCCCTATTTGGGTTCTAATTTTGATATAGGGCATGTTAAAGCGGAAGGATTTGGTGGAGCATGGAAAACGAATACAATAGCAATGCTTCCCTGGATACGAATGGTAGCTGTAAAAGATTTCATAGTTGAAAATAACAAAACTGTTTGGGTTCCCTTAGGGAAAGGTTGTGTTCCTGTGAAATCAATACTTGACATTATACTTAAACAAGGCTCATTTAAAGGGCCTATATCTGTTCACATGGAATATGACACAAAGTCTGAAACTGAAAAATTGGACTGTATAAAAAATTCAGCACAAATGATAAAAAATATAATTTAATAACAAATACAGAGAAAGGAAAGTATTATGTATTATTCAGGTATCAGTGATGAAGCTGGGAAATCTATTCAAAAGCAAATACAAGCTCATAAAGAATTGGGCTGGTCCTATATGGAATTGAGAATGGTTGAAGGTGTAAATTTTACTCAAGTTTCAGAAGAAGTATTTCAACATGTAAAAGACGAATTAGAAAAAAATCAGATGAAAGTTTCCTGTTTTGCGAGTGCGATAGCCAATTGGGCTCGTCCTATTACATGCGACCCTCAAATTGACATTAATGATTTAAAAAATGCTATTCCTCGAATGCATCAACTCAATACAAAATTTATCCGCGTTATGAGTTATCCTAATGACCCTAAAAACCCTGTTGATGAGAAAGAATGGAGAACTGAAGCAATACGCAGAATAAAGGTATTAGCCCAAATTGCAGAAGATAATGGGATTATCCTTGTGCATGAAAACTGCAGTGGTTGGGGAGGTTTATCCGCAGAAAATAGCAATATCCTTTTAGGCGAAGTAAATAGTCCTGCTTTAAAGGTTGTATTTGATACAGGTAATCCCGTTACTTATGGACAAAATGCCTGGGAGTATTATCTAAGCGTAAAAAAAGATATAGTATATGTTCACATAAAAGACGCTAAAAAAATAAATGGTGAAGATGTATATTGTTTATGCGGCGAAGGAGATGGCTATGTTCCCGAAATCATTACAGACTTATTGCAATCGGGTTATGATGGTGGTTTTTCTATTGAGCCTCATCTCGCTGCAATTATTCATACAGGACAACAAGCAGAAAGTGAAGAGCGGTTGTACAATTCATATATCCAATATGGAAAAAAGTTAATGGAAATTGTTAATACATCTTTAGAAAAACTATCAAAATAGTTTTTCATATTTACACTTTCACATCAGGAGGTTACTCTATGAAAATAACGAAGGTTCGGGAAGCAATAGCGGGTATAGTTGCTATCCTGTTTGTTCTATTAATGGCAGGTGTAGGTGCAACAATGGCAGGTTGGAATATTCCGATATTAAGCAATATTGTTAAAACAATTATGAGCAAATAAACCGCTATAGACTTTCTTTCGATAGTTCATAAATAACCAAACCACTTGGAATTTTAGGGAAAAAGTAGGTAGCCTTTTGAGGCATAAATTCCCCGTTGTCTGCACATTTTTTAATGACTTCTGGACATATAGGATTGATTAAAAAAGCCAGTTCCGCTTGTTCCATTTCTACCATTTCAATACAACGGAAAGGATTTGTTTCGTATATCAATTGAGTATTAGGTTCTAACTTCATTATTTCTTCAAAAATAAGTTTATGAAGAACATATACATTT
>DAOSUS010000026.1 GCA_035378955.1 Candidatus Hydrogenedens sp.
TGGTGGTGCTGGTGGCGGTGGAGGTGGCGGTGGCGGTGGCGGTCAAGGTGGCGGTCAAGGTGGTGGCGGCGGCGGTGGTGCCAGTGGAGGTAGCGGAGGCGGTGGTGGTGCAGGAGAATATTTAGTAGATAGGTCTAATGGTGGTGATGGTGGTGCCAGCGGTAAAGGTGGTGATGGTGGTCGAGGAGGTAATGGTGGTATAGGTGGAAGTGGAGGTAACGGCGGCAATGGCGCTAATGGTGGTGGAGCCATAATACTATCTGCTCGTGGTTTATTAAGAGTTCCATCTCTTATGACTGTTGATGTATCTTGCACATCTCCTACGACAGGTTCTTCGGGTTCTCCAGCACCTATATTAGGTCAACCAGGTGGCCCTCAAACAGGGTATCCTTCAACAGGTAGAGGTTTTGGACAATCAGGAGAACCAGGCGAAGTATTAGATTTGATACTATTTACTTTAAGAGGTGGTAATGGTGGTCGAGGTGGTGATGGCAATTTGGGAGGTTCGGGTGGAAATGGTGCTGTGGGTGGTAACGGTGGTTCCGGTGGTAATGGTGGATATGCGACACCTGGTATGGTAAAACTACATGGCTCTGTTGTTATTGCCAATAACCTTATTGTAACAGCAGGAGGTGCCAGAGATGCATCCGCAGAAAATAATGGTAAATTAACATTAATTTCTAATATGAATGATACATTAATTAATGCATATCAACCTAATACCGGTCTTTCAACACCTACTTTAGTTCGTGGTTCAACAACAAATCCTGCTATTCAGGGAATTTCCAATTTTACAGATGAACTTAGATTTCCAAATCACTATTATAAGCATCCATATATCCCACAATTACTTCAGGGACCTTCCGTTGAAGGGCTTTTGCAATCTCCATACTGGAATGAAAGTTTCGTTAATGCTATAACACCTAATCAAGTCATTCCTGCTGGGGCTCCACCTATGACCCCAAGAGTGGTATTGAAAAGACTTAATTATGGATATGGAAATAATTACAGTCCATTTAAAGAATTTGACCAAATTTTTGTAATCAATGAGTCCTCAACTCAAACATTTTCAGGTTTGTATTTGAAAGTTGACAATTCTACAGGAAATCCCCCTGCTTCTCCTGTGAAGATTAACAATGGAACAGGAGAACTTGCTCCTGGTCAGATATGGACAACCACAGTTCCGTATGATGCACAAGTAGTATTGTTACAATTAGCACAGATAACACAACAGCCTACGGATATTGCCGTTTGGCCCGGTGGATATGCTCAATTTAGAGTTGTTGCTCAAAGTTCGTCATCTATTGAATATCAATGGTTCAGGAATACAGATGGAACATTTAGAGAGATAATAGGAGCCACAAACGATTCGTATGAAATTTTGACTGTATCTGAAGCATTACAAGGATGGTATAGAGTACGGCTTAGAAATAATGCGGGTGATGTATTCTCAAGAGATGCTTTCTTAAATGTATTAGAAGCACCTATTATTACGCAACATCCACAGGATGTAAATGAATATCCGAATATGTTAGTTTCGTTTAATGTGGAAACATTAAAACCAACCGACCCACCTCCAGCACCGGGAATTGACCCAACAATAGATTATACTATTGTAAGCAGAGGTTATCAGTGGCAGTTTGCTCCACAGTTAGAACCACCTGAATTACCGCCCGAGACAGTTCCTCCAAGTGAAAATTTCTATGATTTGCCAGGGGCTGATGCAAGAGAGAAAACATATAACATAGCATCAATAAGTGAGGCAAATCAAGGGTGGTATCGAGTTAAAGTAATGAATGATTCTGGAACAGCGATTTCAAATCCTGCAAAACTGAATGTGTATGATGGCGTTCGAATTTTAGAACAACCTATAAGTATATCGGCGCCACCTCATGCTAATGTTACATTCCAGACGCGTGTAACGGGTGCTTTACCTATTTGGTGGCAATGGCAAAAGGCACCCTCTGCAAGTGGTCCATGGTCAAATATTCCCGGACAAACCGGTTCATATCCAATAGGAACTTCACCCAGTGGAAATCCTCCAGGATTTACAATTACAGCCAATATTCTTGATGTTATTGAGAATGCATATTATCGTTGTAGAGTATTTAATGGTGGAAATCTGTTGGGTGTTCCTACGGACGCTGCTTACTTAGAGATTCGTGACCCGGCTATAATGGTTCAGCCTACATCTAAATCTGTAAATCCGGGACAGGCTGTAAACTTTGTTGTTTCAGCAGGTAGTTCCGGTGTTCTGACTTATAGATGGTATTTCTTCCCGGCTGATTTAGACGGTGAGACAATGCCTCCTCCGCCGGAAGTATGTGATGATGCACAACCTTGCACAGAAAACATTATATATCAAGGTTCTGGTCCTGCCTATGCTATCTACAATATTTACGGTCCTCCATTAGGACAAGGAGCCCAAGAAGCAAACGAAGGTTATTACTATGTCCGTGTAGATAATTCGATGGGACATGTAGAATCTGCTGTTGTTTACTTAAAGGTAAATGATCCGCCTACGATTATTACTCAACCCGCTAATGCACAAGTGGATGAAGGAGGCGCTATTACTTTATCCGTTACAGCATATAGCGGAACAAATGTAACATATCAATGGCGTTTGGGTGGGTCTAACTTGACCAGTGATGGAGTTCATATATTTGGTGCAACACTCAGTGCGTTACCTGGAACTACAACAAGTACATTACAAATACTTGGTGCTCGTGTAGAAGACGAAGGGTATTATGATGTCGTGATTACAAATTCCGCTGGATATGTAATATCACAACAAGCCTATTTAATTGTGGGTGACCCGTTAGAGATTGTAGGAACAGAGAATCCGGGTAAGGCATATATAAATACAGGAGAAGTAAGATTAAGTGTAACGACACAAGGTGGAAAAGGAACAAGGACCTACCAGTGGTATAAGAATGGTACAGGTCCGTCCAATGCAATTGGCAATCCTATTTTAAGTAATGCAGACCCGTATACTGCATATCTGACCTTGTATGATGTTACTCTTGCTGATTCCGGAGTTTACTACTGCAGTATTACGGATGCTCGTGGAACTATCTGGACATCAGGGTTGCAGTTAACTATTTATGAACATCTATCAACGCCGGTTATATCAGGTGACCCAGAAATCGAAAAGAAAGTGGGTGAATCATACACATTTGAAGTAATCGTAAGTGGAGGTGTCCCGCCATTACATTACTTATGGCAACATGATGACCTCCAAACAAAGACTGTATATACAGTTGGAGGGGATTCTTCAATATTATCTCTGGACGACTTACAGGTAGAAGATTCGGGTGACTATTATGTTGTTGTAAGTGATAGTGGTGAAACATGGAATGAAGAAACACAACAGTATGAACCCGAAACCAAAGTATCGAATCGGATACGGTTGAATGTTTCACCAGAAATTCCTGCAGGTAATGTGTTAGGTTATATTACCCTTGTGATGATAATTGCCATAATGGGTGTATATATTGCGAAACGGTTTGAAAAAAGAGCAAGAAAACAACATAGTTAGATTTTTTGAAAACTTGTAATATAGCCAGGACTGCTGGATATTATTTATCCAGCAGTCCTTTATTTTATAACTAACAAAAAATATTATTAAAAGGATAAGATATGCTTACTATAGTCAGTTTTCTTTTTTGTTCTTCGATGTTTATTTTTAATCAAACGCAATCATTTGTACAAGAAGATAGCAAAATTTTGCCTGTTTATCAATTAACTTTTTCAGCCAAGAATCACGAATTAGATAATAACGACAATTTTTCATACGATGACAAATTTATTTGTTATGATACGAGAGGCACATTAGGTTATGGAATAGAAAATTGCACGAGTATTGAAGTAGTGGAAATTAATACAGGGAAAGAAATAAAAATATATCAGCCTGATAAAATACGGTTGGGAGTAAAGCCCGCTCCGGGAATTGGTGCCGTTTCGTTTCATCCAAAAGAATATACATTAGTTTTCATTCATGGACCTGAAATTAAGAATCTCTATAATCCCATTCAAAGTGAAGATATTTATTCAAAAATGAATCGGCGAGGTTGTATTATATCTCTTAAAGAAAATTTGAGTATTAAAAACAAAAGTTGGGTAGATTTTAGAACGGTTTCCTGTAATGTAGAAATTCCTGCTGGAGCACATAGGGGAGGCTCCCATCGTCACGAGTATTCGGCAAATGGCAAAAGGATAGGTTGTACCTATGATGATAAATTACTACCTCAATACGGTAGGACAATAGCATATTTTGAGGAGACAAGCAAATTTTTACCAGATGCAAATTACTATTTTGCAGTACTTGTAAGAATAGTTCCAATGGATAAGGCTCAGGAAGGAGATTTTGTAAAAGCATTAGGTGATTCATGGGTTGATAATGAAGGAAAATGGAGGGCATTTATTGGCACAGTCAAAGAAGGAGGTTCTTTTGTAGATTATTTATGCATGGTTGAAATACCCGATAATGTGGATATTAAAACTTCAAGTTCTGGAGATTGTCAAACATATCCAGAACCTCCCAAAGGCCTTAATATACATAAAATTACAAAAGTAAATTGTTCAGGAATTGTTCGTGCTTCTTATGATGGGAGAAAAGTTGCTTATCTTGATAAAGATAGGGAAGGGAAAACGCAGATTTTTATGGTAGTAAAGAACAAGCATGAGGATAAGGAGACATTTCAAGATTCGATACCTGTTCAAGTTACCTTTTTACCGTATGGTGTTGAAGATAATATAAGATGGCACCCTTCTGGAAATGTAATATTTACAATCAGCGAAGGGGCTGTTATTGCTGTCTGTGTTAAGGAAGGAGAAAACTTTGGGAAGTCTGTTTTTATCACACCTAAATACAAAATAAACAAGCCTTATGCGTTGGTAGTATCAAGAAAAGGGGATTATTTAGCCTTTAATCGTTGTGTCCCCACTTATGATGAGATAGGTATTAGATTGCTCTCATCTGAAGGAAAAGATTTCTCCCAAATATTTCTATTGGAATGTAAAGATAATGATATAGAGGGTCTATTTAAAATAGAGTAAAAAATTTACTGGGATGTGATTTTTTGTATTATAACGCCTGCGGATATTAAACCAAATATTCCGGGGAGATAAGAAACACTTCCAATTATTTTTTTTCGTACATTGTTATTTATTGTTATAAAATTATTATAGTTAGTATCTATCGGTTTTTGTTTTGGAACTTCTGTCGAAAAAACACAGGTGATATTACGGGTTATACCGCGTTTCCTTAATTCTACTCGAACATTTTTAGCTAATGGGCAAGTATGTGTTTTTGAAATATCATCTACTGTAATAGACAAGGGGTCTATTTTCATACCTGCACCCATACATGAAACCGTAAATATTTGTTCCTCATGTAATGCAACTAATAAATCTATTTTTGAACTAAGGGTATCAATAGCGTCAATAGCAAAACAAAATCTTTTCTGTAAGATTTCAGAAATATTCTCAGAAGTTATAAATGTAGGGAATTTGTAAATGGTTATATTCGGATTTATTTTTAACATACGTTCCTCTGCTACATCCACTTTGTATTTCCCTATATCAGGATATGTGGCTAATATTTGTCGGTTTATATTAGATTCTTCAATTCGGTCATAATCCACAATAGTAATAGTCCCAATACCTGCTCTTGCGAGGGCTTCTAATGCATACGAGCCAACGCCTCCCAAACCAAATACCGCAACATGGGCAGATTGTAATTTTTTAAATTTTTCTTTTCCTAATAAGGTGACTGTTCGTTGAGAAAAGTTTATTTCCATTATTAAAAAATCCTTTTAATTTTTCAATAGAGGAATAAAAAAAATATAAATTTCGTTTTTTACAACGAAACTAAAAACTGTTAGTAAGTTTAACATGAAACCCAAATAGAGGAGAAAATGATATGCCCTATCAATTACCTTCATTACCTTATGCGTATGATGCTTTAGAACCGTATATTGACACAAGAACGATGGAGATACACCATCAGAAGCACCATGGGACCTATGTAGATACTGTTAATAAAGCATTGGAGACATTACCACAATTTGCCGGTCTATCTGTTGAAGATTTATTAAAGCGTGTAAACGAAGTCCCTGAGGAAAAAAGACAGGTTGTGATTAATCATGGGGGTGGACATTCTAATCACAGTTTGTTCTGGGAGATTATGTCTCCAAAAGGAGGAGGACAACCTAAAGACGACCTGTTAAAGGCGATTGAAAAACAATTTGGAAGTTACCTATCATTTAAGGAAACATTTGAAAATTCCGCTAAAACTCGATTTGGTAGTGGTTGGGCTTGGCTTGTTGTTAATCTTGCTGATGGAGGACTTAAAATTTACAGCACAGCAAACCAAGATTCCCCAATCTTACAGGGACATATTCCTATTTTAGGATTGGATGTGTGGGAGCATGCTTATTATTTGAAATATCAAAATCGTCGCCCTGAATATATATCTGCTTTTTGGAATATTGTTTATTGGGATAAGGTATATGAACTCTGGAAACAAGCAGTAAAATAAGAACAGAAAATAAATTAGAGGTTAGAGAAGAGCATATTTCTATATGCTTTTCTCTTTTTTTATGTTCATTATGAATTCACTTATTTTTGTAGTTACCAGGTCTCGGTCATAGTCCCAGAAGATTACATGATCGGAATTATCTAACCAAACCATTTCTTTTTGTTGAGATTGGATTTTTTCAAAAACTTGAGCAACAGCATTAGGACATGCAACGCTATCCTTTTTAGAGTGAATTACAAGTGTAGGACAGGTTATTTGAGCTAAAATGGCATCTCTTTTTGCCCTTTCTGCAATTTCCATAGCCACAAGTCCTGCCTTTGAAGGAATCCAATGGTAGGATATAATTTTTGTAGCGACTTCCTGACGCAATATAGGTTGCTGTTCTGGTGGAGTGAATACCCATCGAACGAAAGGGGATAGGTATTGTATCCATTTTTCAGGTGGCAAAATGAGTTTGGGATTCGGTGTTATCCCATAGTAAGGGCTGGCAAGAATTAGTCCATCGAAATTTGTTTTTGCATAAGAAAGTGTGGACAAAGCACCTCCCATAGAATGGCCTAAAACGATTACAGATTTATATAGTTTTTTCAAATCTATAATATTATCTACTACCGCTTCCAAAAGGATATCTACGGATACTTTTTCAAAATCCAATGGAGAAGTACCATGTCCAGGTAAAAGAATGGCTTTAACAAAAATATCTAATTCGGCAAGTTTTTGAGGTAAGTTTTCAAAGTTGTTAGGGCAACCGGCAAACCCGTGAACCATTAATAATGCAGTATTGGAATACGGATTACCTAATTCTAAGGGTTCTGCACCTTTTAATATTTTTGTTGTAGGATTTCGGGGCAATTGTAGGTCATAGTTTTTAACTTTTTTTGAACTAAAAAAAGCAAGGTCAAACTTCGGCATTGCATATTCCTGATTAATTGTGGAACATTTTTTAGTGTTTATACATAAACATAAGGGCTTACTAAAGAGAATGGTGGATTTGGCTTATAACAAGCACCATAGAAGAATAAATCAACGAGACCTTCTGCCAATTCTGCAGTGAGATGTAATTCGGGTCTGTCTGATTTTGCCATGACATGCATGTCCATAATGCCCAGGAAAGCAAGTGTTAGAGCCCTTGCATCTCCTCCGGATAAGTCTGCTTTTTCCAGACCCTCTTTCATGATAGATTCAATGATTTTGAAACGCTGTCTTCCTATATCACTCCCACGAATAGGAGGAGCAGAACGGATAGGGGCAAAATATACATGTAAAATCAATCGAACCGACTGAAGGTCTTTTTCTGCCATTTCAAATGTAACACGAATGATAGCCTTCAATTTTCCAATTGTATCCGAATAGTTTTGTTTTATATACATCATTTTATCTAAAAGTTGTTGTACAATGGATTCCACTAATTTTCGGAACAAATCTTCTTTATTCTGAAAATAATAGTATAAGACAGGACGCGTAACGCCCGCGTCCTCAATAATTTCTCTTATACTTGTTCCTTCATAGCCTTTTTCAGAGAATAGTTTTAGGGCGCTTTTTAGTAACCGTTCTTCAGTAGAGAAATTTTGTTCATTAATTTGTTCAATAGCCATTTTTAATCCCTTTAACTAACGGTCGTTATACTAAATATTATTATATCATTTTGTTTCAAGTTTTGGTAATTTTTTATTCTTTCCCCTAATATTAAGGGTATAAATTAACCCGTTCCCAGTCATTTAAATCTATATTATTTCTAAAATAAAGCACTCTTTCATGTAATCTGTAAGGTTTTTTTATCCAAAATTCAATTTCCAATGGGATAATCCGATATCCTCCCCAGAAAGGTGGGCGGCTAACTTTTGAAAATCGAAATTGAGTGAAATATTTAATCACTCTTTTTTCTAATTCATATCTATTGGGCAATGTTTGGGATTGTTTGGATGCCCAGGCACCTATTTGAGATATGCGGTCTCGGGATTCAAAGTATCGGTCTGATTTTTCTTCTTCCACTTTTTCTACATTTCCTCGGATACGGATTTGTTTACCAAGTTCATGCCAGTAAAAACAGAGTGCTGCTTTAGGATTTGATTGAATCTGCTGACTTTTTTTACTGGTATAGTTTGTGTAGAAAATGAAACCATGATTGTCCCATTGTTTAACCAAAACCATCCGAATATCAGGTATGCCGCAAGGTGTTGAAGTAGCTAATCCGGCAGAGACAGCATATTCAATATCAAATTTTTGTTTTGCTTCTTCATACCATTGTTCAAATATTTTAAAAGGGTTATCCTCTATAGGAACCATATTTTTATCTAATGTATCAGCTTATTATTCAAGGAATTTTTTGAGATATTGTATACTTTCTGTTGCTATTTTTTCAGGTCCTAAATCAAATTTAAATACCTCAACAGACATATATCCTGTGTAATTAATGTCTTTAAGTGCTTGGACAATAGGAGTAAAATCAACCTTCCCCATACCGGGACCTAATAAATTTTCGTCATTAGCATGATAATGTTTTAAATATTTTGCGCATTTGCGTATAACAACTTCGCGAGGTTCTTGAAGAAAAGCCATCGCTTTTGTATCCAGTAATAATTGAAATTTAGGATGATTGATAGCCTCTATAAGTTCGATGGTTTCTTCAACAGTATGACAAAAGTTAGTTTCCCAATGTGTTAATTGTTCCATACAGATTGTTACATCTCTTTTCTCACATACAGACATGGCTTGAGAAAAAACTTCACATGCATAATTAAATGCTTGATTATAGGAAATATCGCGCATAACATTGCGTTGTTTGGGTGAACCGAAAACAATAATTTTACCACCTATATCAGCACAAAAATGAGCCAATTCTTTTAGGTAATGAGCCGTATAATTTCTTATTTCTGGGTCGGGATGAGTAAGATAAACATTTTCCGGTCCTACAAAAACCCAATGTATACCTAATATTTCCAAGCCTACTTTTTCTGCAATATTTCGTATCTCTTTACGCATTTCAGTAGATATATCTGTTATATATTTCGATAGAGTAAAGGGGGCAATTTCCAATCCATCGTAACCCAAATCTTTAACATATTTGATAGTTTTTTCTATGTTATTCCATTCTTTAAATATCTCATTGCAAATACCGATTTTAATTTTTTTGCTCATACGATTTCCTTTTATTTTGTATTTTTAAATATTTTTACACGATTTCCGCCAGAACGCTTTGCATTATACATACAATTGTCTGCAAACCGTATGAAAGAACGAAGGGAGAATTTTTCTTTATAAGCAATAACACCAATGGAAAGTGTTAAATTGTTAAATCTTTTGGCTTCAAAAGATGAACGGATACGTTCTGCTACCAATAATGCCTGTTCCGTATCGGTTTCCGGAAGAATTACGGTAAATTCATCACCTCCATATCGAAATCCAATATCAACATGCTCACGAGTACAGTCTTTAACGATTTGTCCGACTGTTTTTAATACTTTGTCTCCCATGAGATGTCCATGACAATCATTATAGGTTTTGAATTGGTCTATATCGAAAAGTAATAGAGATAAAGGATGGCGTTGCCTTTTGGCTCGTTCTATTTCAGATTCCAATCTATCGTAAAAATACCGTTGATTGTATAAATCTGTGAGACCATCTTTTATAGACATCTCTTTAAGTTTACTTTCTAATTCTTTTTGTGTGGTTATATCTTTGAAAATTGCCAGAATGGAATGAATTTGTTGATTTTCTTTTTTTACGCAAGAGAAAGAAATATTTACTGGAACTTGTGTTTTATCTTTTCGAATAAATTCTGTTTCATAATTCTGAATGCATTGTTTTTCGCGAATCATTTGCAATACATATTTTGTTTCTTCTTTAGAACCTGCTAAAAGAAGTGACAAGTGTTTTTCTTTAATTTCATCTTCCTTGCAATCTAATATATGTAATGCTCCTTGATTCGCATAGTTAATTTGAAGTGTAGGACTTAAAATAAGAATGCCATCTACAGAAGTGTTGAGTAATTGTTCAAGATACTCTTTTGTCTCTTTTAATTCTTTATTGGCAATTTTAAGTTGTTCCGTTGCTTCATGAATGCGTTGTTGTAGTTCTATTTCATGGTTTTTTTGAGCCATGATTAGAGAACGGTGTTCCAAAGCCCTTTTAATAGCGATTTTAATTTCGTCTAATTGAAAAGGTTTGAGAATGTAATCATAAGCCCCTAATCTTAATGCATCAATAGCGTTTTTTATATCCTGTAATCCAGTCATTATTATTACTTCAAGGTCGGTATTTTTTTCTTTTGCTTTTTTGAGAAAATGTAAGCCATCTATCTCAGGCATTAAATAATCTACGAGTGCCAAAGAAAAAGATTCCTCTGATATTTTAGAAAGAGCTTCTTTAGGAGATGTTGTGCAAAAAAAATTGCAATTTAAGTCTTTTAGGAAGGTTTGTAAAAGTTGAAGGATAGTTGTATCATCGTCAATTACAAGTATTTTGTCGCTATGGGATAGTCTACTTTCATTTTCATTTGAGACAGTTGCTTCGGATTTATTTACAATTCTCTTTTTTTGCTTCATTAAAATAAACTTATTCGTAAATGATTATAACCATTTTACTACAGCCACAGCAGCGGCTAATGAGCCAAAAGTAAATCCTATTTTCCATTTTCCAGGAAGTTTGTTTTTATCAAATTGTTTTGTTGCCAAAGAACCACTAACTCCTTTTTTTGAAGCAAGTTCTTTATCTGCTCCGAGTGCATCACCCTTCCCTTTTCCTTGGGCATAGGTAGGAGTTACAATGAGCAGAATAAAAAGTAAAAGAATAATAGAAATAAATGCAATTTTCCATTTCTTATTTGTTAACATAGAGTGCACCTCCATATTAAATTGTTTTCATTTTTATATCCTAAATTAAGTATAACATAAAAATAAGATACTATTTAAAGTATTTTCATTACTTCTATTATACGAACGAAAGTCCTCAAAATTTAGTTAAACATCTTATCCAGCGGGATTGTTATTCCCAATGACGAAAAATTCCCCAATAAGAAGTAAGATAAGTCCAATTACGATAGCAAGGTCAGCAATATTAAATATTCCCGTCCTTAGACTAAAAGAACCAAAACCAATACCTATATTCATAAAATCTACAACTTTTCCATCACGAAAAATTCGGTCAATGATATTTCCTAATCCACCAGAAATGATTAGTGAAAAGCTAAACATGGTTATGATAGGTAAATTTGTTTTATAAAACATCAATATCAGTAAAATAAGGAGTACAATAGAATTTAATATAGTGAAAAGCCAGAAACGAAGAGAATCTGGTAATTGACTACCTAAACTTAAAAAGGCACCGGTATTTTCCGTATAGGTAAGACGAAACAAATCATGCGGTGTCCATGATTCTGGAAAATGGATACTGGGTTTTCCTTTTAAGTATTTAATAGCGGTGATTTTGGTTACTTGGTCAAGTGCTAATACGATAATCAATAAAAGCAGTACAATAACATGAATACGAGAGAATTGTATTTGCAAAATAGAAACCCTTTTCAATATTTTTTGAACTATAAAGTAAATAACAGAGGTTATATTTTAAAATTTTTTTATATAGAAACTCTACTTTGTGTGAATTTTAGAAATAAAAGAACTATATGAATTGTTTAATAAATATGTATAATATAATTGATATATCTAACAAACAATAAAACCTTATAACTAAGAAAGGGGATTTATATGATTAAAGACAAAGTATTAAAAGCATTGAACAATCAAATCAATGAAGAACTTTATTCTGCCTATCTTTATGCATCCATGAGGGCATATTTTGAAAAATTAAATTTGAAAGGGTTTGCTAATTGGCTGAGAATTCAAGTTCAAGAAGAACTATTCCATGTCCGAAAATTTGAGAATTATATTTTTGAGAGAGGTGGTGAAGTGGAATTGTATGAGATAAAGAAACCGCCCAAAAGTTGGAAAAGCCCATTAGATGCTTTTGAGGGTGTATATAAACATGAGTGTCATATTACAGAATGTATAAACAAATTGGCTGAAATTGCAGAGAAAGAAGGGGACCGTTCTACACGTATGTTTTTGGATTGGTTTATAAATGAGCAAATGGAAGAAGAAGCCAATGCAGATGGAATTTTACAAAAACTTCAAATGGTAAAAGATGCTCCCGGTGGGATATATTGGATAGATAAAGAATTGGAACAGAGAACTATTAATCCAATGATTATTGCAGATATTACCGGAACTGCAACAGGACAATAATCTTCAGAAAAAGAAATAAAATAATACCTATTTTTGTTTATTCTGTTGGAAGCAATAAAACCAAAAAACTATAGAAGGAGAATGGTATATGTGTTTAGTAAAAGTTCAACAAAAAGCCCCTAATTTTATGGCAACTGCTGTTATGCCAGATGGAAGTTTTAATGAAAAATTTCAACTTTCCGACTATGAAGGGAAATATGTCTTGCTGTATTTTTATCCACTGGATTTTACTTTTGTATGCCCTTCAGAAATTTTAGCATTTGATAAAAGATTAGAAGAGTTTAAATCAAGAGATTGCGAAGTGATTGGCGTCTCTGTGGATTCTCATTTTACACATTGGGCTTGGAGAAATACACCGATAGAAAAAGGAGGTATAGGCAATATCCGTTATCCGTTGGTATCAGACTTAACCAAGAAAATATCAAAAGACTATGGTGTATTAATTAACGATGCTGTGGCATTACGGGGACTTTTTATAATGGATAAAAATTTGATTGTCCGTCACATGTTAGTAAATGATTTGCCGATTGGAAGAAGTGTTGATGAAGCACTGCGTGTCCTTGATGCTATTCAATATCACGAAGAGCATGGGGAAGTTTGTCCTGCTAATTGGAAAAAAGGTGAGAAAGCCATGAAACCCGATGCTCAAGGTGTTGCTGAATATTTATCCAAATATGCAAAATAAATAAATTAAAACAAAATATATCCCCCGATATGCTGTCTAATATATCGGGGGATTTTTTTGTAAAATTAATCTTCGTTATCTTCGTCTATGTCAAATAAAGAGCCAATGCTTTCTTCATATTTTCTTTTTTTACGCGATGATTTAGAAGGTGTATATATATCCTCTATTTCGTGAGAAATTTTTTGCAGGTTTTTTCTACCCATAGATTTTGATTTTTGTTCTTTCTGTATAAATACACCAAAGTCTCTTGCCATTTTATTTAAATCTTCAACAAACAGGGTCTCTGTAGTTCTCCATGATTTACCAATTTTAAATCCTCTCAATTTCCCATTTCTAAACATCTGTCTAATGGTAAGGGGTTTTAATTTCAAAAATTCAGATATATCCTCAACCGTTAATACTTTTTCTTTAGGCATATATTTTTCCTTCTATACAGTTCTAAATCTCGTTTATAATTATATAAATACATATTTATATATTTAAATTCAAATATTCGTATAATTAATTTAAGAATATTATTGACAAATAGAACCAAAATAGATGTATAATCTAAATAATAATCTGTAATTATTATTGAAAAAAATAAAGTAAATTAGACAGGAGATATTAGGCATGTCAGGTGAATATACTGATAATTTAGATAAACTCAAGAAGATTTTTGATGAAATCTCAGAGACGGATTTAAAAACGACAAAAACTTATCAAGAGTTTTTATTAAAACTCCATACTGCAATAAAACATCAATATGTGAGTTTTTCTAAAACAAGAAAAGTAGCAGAAGACAATTGGAAATCCTTAAAAGAGCAATTAAGTTTGTGGGAAAAGGCTTTTGAGAGGATTTTATTAGAGAAA
The DNA here is from genome assembly GCA_035378955.1 of Candidatus Hydrogenedens sp. Classification (NCBI taxonomy): domain Bacteria; kingdom Pseudomonadati; phylum Candidatus Hydrogenedentota; class Candidatus Hydrogenedentia; order Candidatus Hydrogenedentales; family Candidatus Hydrogenedentaceae; genus Candidatus Hydrogenedens; species Candidatus Hydrogenedens sp. Next base: position 14,318 of record DAOSUS010000026.1, read on the forward strand.
GAAGAATCTGCAGTACAACTTGAAAATATGAGGACTTTATTAGATGAAAAAATTTATGCCTTAACAACAAAAGAAGATGAACTGGAATCTTTATTGGTGGAAAATAAAAGTAAGGAGGAAGAGATAGAACAGTTAAAGGAAGATGTTGAGGAATTAAAGAAACAAATAGAAGAATTAGAACGAAGAGGTATAGATTCGAGGGATGTAGATGAAATCGAGAGAAGAGTAAGTGTAGATACGGAGGAGAACGAAGAAAATAAGTTACGAATTATTTCTTTAGAAGAAAACCTAAGTAGAGTTGAAAAAGAAAACGAAGAGTTGAAACAGAAATACGAAGAAATTATAAGTAGCAATAATTCACTGCAGGAAGAATTAGAGAGAACGCAAAAAGAATTGGCAGAGGTTTTGCAACAGAAAGATAAAAAAATAGATTCAATCCAATTAGAGTTAGAAGAAAAAGTAAAGGAGAATTTACAGTTAAAGACCTTATTAGAACAGTCTAATCCTGAAGAACAAGTAAAATCACTAAATGAAGAATTAGAAAAACAAAGGGATACAATTTCTAAATTAGAGAACCAATTAGCAAATTCTATCGGGAAAAATGAATATGAACAGGTGAAACAAGAATTGGAAAAAATTCAGGCTGAATTTAAGAGATTAGAAAAAGAATATCAAGGTATACAAGAAGAATTGAGTGCAAAGAATCAACTTGTTAAAGAAAAAGAATTGCAAATTGAAGAGTTGAAAGAAAAACTTAATAATGCCCCCAAGAGTGAAGAAATACAGTCATTAAGAAAACAATTGCAAGAAAAAGACTCTGAAATAATTGTCCTGAAAGAAATCAAAGGAGAATATGATAATTTGAAACTCCGTTATGGGAAACTCCACACGGATTATTCCCAATTGGAAAATGAAAATAGGGAATTGTTAAGTATCAAGCAAGCCCTTGAAGAAAAGATTAATATACTTCCTACATTAGAAGAGTGGAGCAATCTCCAACAGGAGGTAATTAATAAAAAGGATGAAATTAACAAACTAAGAGAAGAATTGGAAAAAGAAAAGAATCGAGAGGAAAATTTATTAAAAGAGAAAGAAGAATTAGAAGCAGGTATTTCATCGTTGGAAGAAAAATTAATATCCTTGGAAGCAGAGGTTGTTGACTTACAGAAATCATTAAGTGAAGCACCGGATAAAGAAAATTATGAAAAGATGGAAAGTACATTAGAGAAGGCTAAACAGGAAAATGAATCACTAAAAACAGAAATACGAAAACTTTCTATGGAGAAGCAGGAACAAAATAATTTAAGACAAGCATTAGAAAAAGAAGTAGAAGAATTAAAAGAGAAATTAAAGAACGCACCTAAATTAGAAAACATGAAAGCACTGGAAAGGCAATTGGCGACAGCAACTACAGAAAATAAAAAATTGGAACAGAAAATGGCGCAGTTGTTGCAGTTAAAATCATTGGCATCTTTAGATGATATAAATCAAATAAGGGAAATTGTTAAGAAAACATTTGAGTCCATAGAAAAAATAGAGGAATCCATTCGAACAGGAATATCTGAACAGGAGAAGGTAATAAATGCTACAACAAGTATTCTGAAGAAAAAAAGAAAGCCGAATTTGGGTGAAATACTTTTGGCGGCTGGAATTATTGATGAACATCAGTTAGAAGAGGCATTGAAAATTCAGAAGCAAACACCGATGAAGCATTTAGGGGATATTTTGGTGGAATTAGGTTTCGTTTCTGAATATGCAGTGGCACAATCTTTGGCGTGTCAATGTGATGTTCCTTTTTCCATACTTACGGAAAAGGATATATCTCCTGAGGCCATAAACGCAGTTCCTCCAAGGATTATACGGCAACATAATTGTATTCCAATGAGAGTTACAGAGCGAACACTTACGGTAGCCCTCACAAATCCAATAGACCTTGTTGCGATAGAGGATTTGGAACATGCCTCAGGGAAAAGAGTAGAAATTGTAGTATCAACCCCAACCGATATTAAAAATCTATTAGAAAAATTGGTTCCTGTTAGTTAATTGCTATTTAAAATCCACTCCTCATTAAACCATGCGTGACGGATAGTGGAGCCTTGTATGTTTTCTTCCCTACATGAATATGTGCAGTGAATTAGTTCATCCCGGGTTTGTATTACAGAAGGATAGGCAAAAGAACCTTTATCCGGTTCCGCTTCTTCTATAGCCTTTTTACATTTCCATGTTTGCCCTTCGTCATCGGATAAATAAGCACTTAATCTATGCCGTCCATTAATAGTGTCATTGCAAACCAAAATCCATTTTCCACTTTTAAGAGAAATACACTCAACACTGGACCCGGGATTGGGTATATCAAGAACTGAAACATCAGACCATGTCATACCTAAATCACTGGAATATGCAGTTTGAATTCGTTTGGGAATTCCATTGTCTCGCATAAAGGCAACAATTGTTCCATCCTTTTTCTTTACAAAACTCGGTTGTATATTGGAAATATTTTTTATTTCTTTATCTAAAATAGGATTACTAAAGAACCAATGTTCTCCCCAATCTTCAGTAAATCCAGCCAAAGAACAATTGAAAACATCAGAATATAAACCTAACATAATTCTATTATCAGTAACCATGATAGGGTGAATACGGGTCATCCATCCTAATCGTTGGTAAAGTTTTGTTTGAGCAGATTTTTTTGCAGATTCAACTTCTTCTTTTAGTTTGGGCTCAATAGCCGATAGTGCATCGATGGCGGGTTGTCCTCTTTCTATGACTTCTAAAAATTTCTGTTCCAGATTTAGAGGTCGAGCATGAATAACATCCTGCCATTTCCATTGTGGAGGCCCATCTTTTTCATAGTCCATAGATATACGATATTTTAACAAAGAACCTCCCCATTGATTATCCTGAACCGTTATCCAGAATAGCCATAAAACGCCTCTTGGGTCAACAAAAAGAACCGGATTACAATCCGGCAGGTCCGGAGTATCTGCCATAATAAATGGAGAACACCATTGATTATCACCTGCTCTTTTGCGTGCTCCTTGAAGCATTACATCATCACTTGTTCGCTCACCAGAACCATGAAACCATACTGCTAATAGATTTCCTTCGGGAGTTTCCACAATACTTGACCCATGATTGTGTTTGTCATTAGGTGGAAAGATATTTTCCTTAAAAAATACAGGTTGAGATATTACAGAACATATAGTAAGAATTAAACAAAACATAAATATATCCTTTTTGTAGAGTTAGACTTTTATAAAGATAGACTTTATTTCAAGTATTTTAGCAACAATATAACATATAAAAAGAATAACAAAAGCGGAGATAAAATGGGATAGATATATATTTTGTATTTTATCGAGTATAGAAATTCCTAATATAAATATCAGAATAGCCTGCAAAAAATAAAGAACAAGTGGATTTTTTCCCATAGTTGTCAGGGCATTTACAGTTAATTTAAGTTTCTCATTTATTATATAGAAGATGGTTAACGCAATAATACATAAACCCGAAGAAAAAATAGAGTAAGATGCGGTCATCCCTCTTTGTGTAAAAGGTAGACTTGAAAAGAATAGGGGTATTGTTAAAATATAACCAAAAACTGTTAAAAATAATCCAGTAAATAACCAATAAAGCAAAGTGGATGTAGTTATTTTATTTTTTTCTTTCTCAAATAAGGCAGCACAGAAAGCACCAGATGCTAAAATAAATGCCCAACTCAAGGGACCTAAAGGACCACCGTCAATTGAATGAGACATAAGCCAATTTCCATAAGGAGTAAGAGAAAATAATATTTGATAAACTAAAAGATAGATAAGTCCCGAAAGGAATATAAAGAATTTATTTTTACCTATAAAAGGATATAATAACAATCCTGAAATGCCTATATCTGTTAGAGCATCCCAAACATCTACATAAAAATCAAAAAAACCATATAAAAAACCCAAAAAAGTTAGGATAATATACCTTTTTAAAAACTTTTTCCTTACCGTTGATTTTGGGGCATTTTCTATAGATTTCATAAACGAAAGACGGTATGAAAAACCTACGATAAAGATAAATGCAGGGGCAACAAAATCAGCAAAAGTAAATCCATAATCATGATGAACAAGCCAATAAGGGGAATTGTGAAATTCGCAACAAACATTAACAAGAATCATCCCAAATATAGCAAAACCTCTAAACTGGTCAATAAATTTCCATCGCATTGAAATACACCTTTGATAGGTAAGTTCGATTGGGTAAAAAGATATTCGCTGACAAATAAAAGAGTGTGTATAATATATCAAAAAAAAGAATAATATCAAAAGTCTATATTTGTAGGTTATTTTTCGTTTTAAGAGGAAGAATAGGAGAAAAAGAATATGTCTAAAAAATGTATCATAGTAAAAGATGCTCCCCCTGCTGTAGGTCCTTATTCCCATGCTGTAAAGGCAGACAAATTTTTATTTATTTCAGGGCAGGGTCCTTTTAATCGAGATGGTTCTGGTGTAGTAAAAGGGACTTTTTCAGAACAGGTAGAATACACGATGGAGAATTTAGGGATTATCCTTAATGCTTGTGGATGCGATTTTTCAGATATTGTCAAGGTTACTGTATTTTTAACAGATATGAATTTGCTTTCTGAATTTAATCAAGTTTACAGTAAATTTTTTAAAAAGGATTATCCGGCACGTAGTTGTGTCCAGGTATCTCAATTACCAGCGGGAATTAGTGTAGAAATTGAAGCCATTGCCAAATGTAGAGACTAAAAGTATTTATGATTAAGAATTATTATTTGTTAAGTATTATCTGTGTATTTTTGTTATTGGCGTCTTTTCATGTTTTTGCTTCTGAATCTATGGAATTAAATAATCAGGGTGTGGAGGCATATAATCTCAAGGATTATGAGAGAGCAATTTTTTTATTATCTCAAGCAATGACATTAAATCCGGATAATGAAGTTATAAAAAATAATCTAAGTAATGCTTTACAGGCTTTAGCAGATGAAGAAAGCAAAAAAAATAATTTTAAAAAAGCAGTAGATTTAGTTGATAAAGCGATTAAAATAAACCCGAACAATTTTTTTGCTCATCTTCAAAAAGGGGCTTTTCTGTTAAACATGGGACAACTTATGGATGCTATTCGACATCTTGAAACGGCAGTTAAGTTAAAACCCGGTTATCTTGACGCTCATGAATTATTGGGCGAGGCTTATTATCGTGATAACGATATTTTGTCTGCTCGGACACAATGGGAATATGTTTTACAAGTAGACCCTAATCGGAAACAGTTAAAAGAACGATACGACAAGGCTTGTCGCGAAGAAGTTGTGGAAAGTTCTTTTAATAAAACGGTTTCTCAATCACGCCATTTTAATCTTACATATCCTAAGGAAGTTACATATCAAATTCGTTCGTATGTTCTTTCAGTGTTGGAACGGGCTTATCTCGAAATTGGAAGAAAATTAGGAGGAGTTTTTCCATCAGGACCTATACAGGTTATTCTTTACGATACCCAGCAATTTGGGGCTGTTGTTCAAATGGGACAGGGTGTAGGAGGGGTTTATGATGGAAAGATACGCATCCCTGTTATGAATGAGAAAGGGGAGGGATTGTCAGATGAAGAAATTAAACGAAGGATATACCATGAATATGTCCATGTAGTAGTTTTTGAGTTGCTTAAAGATAAAGTGCCGTGGTGGGTAAATGAAGGTTTAGCAGAAACTTTTTCTAAAGAGTTTTCAAATCGTGAGAGGACGATGCTGGAACAGTTTATTAATGATAAGGGATTGATATCTTATAATAATCTTGAAAAAATATCAATAAAAGACATGTTTGCCTCTGAGACAAAAATGTCTCAGGCGTATTTACAGTCTCATGCAACTATAAATATGTTATGGAGTAAATATGGACAGGGACGATTTCTTAATTTTATTCAAGCACTTAAACGCAGTGAAAATGTTGAAGATGCGTTACGCAATGTTTACCATATTGATTATGCGGGTTTGTCAAAGGGGGTTCTACAATCTATCCAGAGATAATTTTATAATGCAAAAAATATGGATATATCTATGTGTATTTTTCTTTGTAGAAGCATCTTTTTTAACTTATGCGGAGAACTGTTCTATAAAAGGTAGGGTGTTGGATAGTAATAATCTTCCTGTAAAAAATGCAGAGGTTTACTGTGAACAAAATTTAATGAGTCCTTTGATTCAGACTTTCACAGATAACGAAGGACAATTCAGTTTTCAAAATCTAACAGAGGGACCCACAGGTATTTTTGCAACTAATGGGGGTATGGCTTGGTCAGGAATTCATATAAATTTACCTGCAGAAGAGAATATAACAGATGTAGAAATTATCCTTATACCTGCAAAATCTTTAAAAGGTCGAGTTGTTGCATCTAACGAAAAAGGGAAAGAAATAAGTATTTCAGGAGCAGAAGTAGACCGTTTTGCCATATTGGGAGTGGAGAAAGTAGCTATTCCTTGTTCCAAACTTACTTCTTTTGGATATAAAAAAGTAGTTTCCGATGCAGAGGGCTTCTTTTTATTAGATAAAATTCCAGTAGGGCAGGCAATATCTTTAAAAGTAGTTCATCCCGAATATGCCGTTACAACCGTAGAGAATATCACTTCCGAATCTGAAGTCAAAATAGTAATGTCTAAAGGTTGTGTTGTATTGGGTTCTGTATATACTATCCAGAATGATAATAAAGTAAAGGTTGCTAATTCAGATGTTATCATAAAGAACACTCAACCTCCGTATGAAAGTATATGTATAAGAACAAATACGAATGGAGAATTTACAATCCGATTAAATCCGGGCATTTATATGTGTAAAGCAGAGACAATCCAAATGTTAAGTGCCGGATGGGAAATTAAAAAGATTGCAAATTCGATAGGAGAACATGTTGAAATACAAGTGTTCCCATCTGTTTATATTTCAGGACAAATTTTGGATGCTGTTTCGGGAAAGCCCGTTCCTGGTGCTAAAGTTTCTATTGAACAGGGGGGAAGAAAAGCATTATCACTTACTACGGGAAGAATGGGAAAATTTCGAGGTAAAGTTGTTCATGGCCAAGCAAATATTAAATTTGAGGCTATTCCGGGCTACACGATGCCGCAACCTTCACAGCTAAAAGTTGTTGTGAGTGGAAAAGATGAAATCGTATTACCCGGTGTATGGGTAAAAAAGGTAGATTCATTGAAAGTTAAACTCGTAACTCCTCAACAAAAAGTGTTAACAACGAATAGAGGAATTGTTTCCGTATTAACTCCTCCTCAATTAGGTTGGTATGCCGGTAATATTGATAACCTTTTTGAAGTGAAGTTATCTTCAATTCCTACAGAAGGAAAAATTATGGGGTATGCAGAGATACCTGAAGAGAATTTAGGAAATGTTTTTGTTGTGGATAATAAAGATATAGGGAAAATATGTGAAGCAAATTTATATACATTAGGTAAAGTAAAAGGTAGGGTGGTTAATAAAGAAGGAAAACCTATTTCTGATGGGATTTTTTCCTGTGTATTAAAAGAACACGGTTTAAATCAGGAATGTATATTATGGCAGGTTCTTTTGTCAGCCGATGGAACATTTTTCTGGAATTCTATCATTCCATTAAAACCACTTGTTTTCAGATTGTATGATAACCAGGGTTCTGTATTATGGCAATCTTCAGAGATGCAATTTTTAGAGGGGGAGAATAAAGATTTAGGTGATATTGTAATAGAAAAACCTATTATTGAAACAGATAAAGAATTATTAAATCGTGCTAATTTTAAGTGTTTATGTGGTGGGAATGAAATAGTAGATAAATTATTTAATGGTCCCTCTATTCTTGTTTATGTTGATAGTGCAGAAGTTCCCTTTATGCAGGAAGTATTGACGAATATAGGAAATATTATTGGGAGTGGTATAAATGTAGGGATGATAGTAGAAAATCAGATTGATTGCAATGGTATAACTATCCCGGTAATATCGGGACAAAGGCTTTCATCAGCCACGACATATTTGATAGATGAAGGTGGTAATGTAATATGTGGGACTTTGGGTTTGCCTGTGATGGTTCGTATGATAAAAAAATAAACATTCTATATTAAACGGATTTCCCTTAATGAGAAAATGGATTTATCCCGTTATATTTTTAGCAGGAAGTTATCTGCTGAATAATTTTGTATTTGCTTATGATATAAAGGGGATTGTGTATCAGCCGGATGGAAAACCTGCTTTTGATGTTGATATATGGTTGGTTCATGCCATTCAAGGAACAGAAAAGACAAAGGCAGATAAAGAAGGGAATTTTGTTTTTTTTAATTATAATTTTGGAGAAGTATCTCTTATTGCCAGAGACAAAGGACAACGAATAGGAGGAATTTCCTTTGTTCTTATGCAAGATGAAAGAGATATAACAATATCCCTTATTGAAGGAACAAAACAGAGATTAAAGATTTATAATCCTAATTTAAATCCTATTTCAGGTGCTTATATTCGGCGATTATGGATAACAGATAAATTTTGTGTTCCAGCAGAAGAATTGGCTGAACAGGGATATGGTTGGTTGCGTAGTAATGACGAAGGAGAGATTATTTTGCCAGGAATGCCTGTAAATGGTTTTATCCGAATAGTTGTATCTCATGTAGATTATGCAGATACTTATTTACCTTTTGTCCCTGTGAATGAAAAGAAAAGCATGGATATAATTCTGCAAAGAGGAACTTTAATACGGGGGAGAGTGGTAAAAGATGGTAAGGGGATAAAAAATGCCTCTGTTATTCCTTTACAGAAAGGGGCTAATAACCAGCGTTTTATACTCCCCGTTAAGACTGATAAAGAAGGTTTGTATCGTTTCCATCTTGATAAAGGAGAGTATCAAATCTTTGCAATGCATCCCGACTACCCCAACACAGTTCCAAAAGAAATATCTATTACGAATATTACGGAAGAAGAAATGGTGATTGATTTTGCTTTTCAAAATCCTTTGTATCTGCAAGGTGTAGTTCTGTTATACGATGGAAGTCCCTGTAAATTGGCTAAAATAGCAATTCATGAAGAAAATAGTGTAGAAGATTTTGTTTTTACTAATGAAAAAGGGGAATATGTATTAAAATCGAGTTCTGAAAAATTAAAAGTAAAAATATTGCCTCCACCAGGCTATATTACGGAAGAAATACCAGAAATACCCGTAGATTTTAAGGGCGAGAAAAGAATTACAATGCCCGTAGTTCGTGTCAAGAAGTTGCCTGAAATTCAAGGGAAAGTTATGTTTAGTGATGGGAAGGAAGGTGACCGTGTTTTCATTTATAGTAAAAATTTAGAGTTGCCATATTATGCAATTACGGATAAGGATGGAAAATTTCAAATTCTATTGGGCATAACTCCTGATACAAACCCAGTTCAGTTTGTAGCAGAACATGCTTTACGATTTGTTAGGAACGAGTTTGCTGTGGATATGTATAATGAAATTAAACCTTTGAATATAGTTTTGAATTCCTATGAACCTAACCAAGAGAAGTTTGTGAATAAAGGGTATGAAAATCGTTTATTGACTTTGATAGATAAGCCTGCACCAGATATAAAATGTCGCATATGGTTTAATTATAAAGGAAGCCAGAACCCTTTGCGAGAGATGGAAGGGAATGTTATTTTATTACTATTTTGGGGAGGATTTGACAGGACACCTCAGGGAAGAAAACATATTGAGGAGATGCGTGCTTTGTTTGATTTATATAAAGGCATTTCGGATGTCCAGTTTTTATCTGTTCATGATGGCACTTTTGATGATGATGAAATCCAAAATTATATAAAAGAATATGGAATAGAATTCCCCGTAGGAGTAGATACAGATGATGCTACCACCTTTACTCAATATACAATCGCATTTATTCCCCAATTTGTTCTTATTGATAAAAAAGGAATTATCCGTTACTCTGATGTTGAAGGACGTGCCGTAGAACTGATTAAAGTATTAAGAAGATTATAATTTAGGAAGATTTTATGCGATGGCTTTATTCACACGCTTCATTAAACGAGATTTTCTGCGGGCTGCTGAATTTTTGTGAATAACCCCTTTGGAACAGGCACGGTCTATTGTTGCAATGGCTTTTTTAATGGCGGTTTCCTTGAGTTTTTCATCACTGGCATTTAAACTTTGATATGCCTTTTTTATCATAGTTTTCATTGCAGAACGAATAGACGCATTCTTCATTCGTCTTTTTTCATTTGTGATGATGCGTTTCTTTTGTGATTTAATGTTTGCCATCGGTAAAAACAAAACTCCTTTTCGTTGTTATGTGTCTTACTTTTTGAGTAACTATTATAACAAAAAAAGAAAATTTATTTCAAAGAACGAAGGGAGTTGTAAATATGATATTATTAGTCAAAAATTTATATTTGAACTACTAACCTATATTAATGAATTTTTTATGAATGCCCTATTTAGGATTTTTATATTAACTATATGTTATTTAGGTTTTGCTCCTATTTTATGTATTTTCCCATCAAATAGGAGAAATAATTTTTTATATTTACATATAAGGCAATCCATAATACTTTGGTCATGGCTGTTTATAATCTCATTAATAATTGCTGGCTTTGTAGCTTTATTGTCCTTTCTTGTTATTTATTTTCCAGATTTCTATCAAAACTGGGATATCGAATTATGGTTTATTAGCATTACGCGAAAAATATTTTTATGCTGGGTTGTTTTTTTAATTTTTGGTTTTGGAAGTGCTTTATGGAATTCTACTAATTTATTGCCATTTATCATTTCCTGGATGAGAAATAAATGGCTTTTGGGATTTTCAAAATTTATAAATACCTTGTTGATAATTATGTTGTCTTTTATATGTTTTATAAATGTGTATGCTTATTTTTTATTATATCCGAGAGAGAATGTTCCCAAGGTTTATGTTTTATATGATAATCTTGACTATCTCCCCCAGTGTATTTTTAATTTAGGTTTTTTTCGTATAATTACAACAGGTTGCCATGTCTATGGAAAAGGAGGCGTGGCATTGAGGGTTATTGATAAGGAGAGTTTTGCAGAATCACTTAAAAATGCAGAAATTGTATTTGTTGCTTCTCACGGAATGGAAGAAGGTATGTTATCCCGCAAAGGAATAATTAAACCTGAAGATGTTCAAAAAATGGAAGTCAATAAGAATTTGAAATTTGTGTATCTATCTGCATGTAAAAGTGGTGCTCAACGAGAGGTATGGGAAAGGGTATTAAACCCTGCAAAAGTATTAACCTATAAAAGAATGACAGCGACATTCGAACATGCCTGGTGGTTCTGGAAACATGCCCCAAAGGTGATACAGGGAGAATATAAGGAGGAGTAAATTAAGAGTTAGGTAAGTGCAATTTTTGGGTTAATTTTAAGTATTGTTCTTCAGATAAAACACTGGGTTTGTGGATTAAGTGCGCAAGAAATAAAATTTTAGCGGAATGTTCTACCCGTTCAAGATAAGAATAGGCTTGAATTAAATCTTTCCCCACAGTGAATACACCATGTGATTTTAAAATAAGGGCATTGTGATTTCGTATCCATGGTTTTATAATTTCTGCCCCTTCTTTGCTTCCTGGTGTTGCATATTCAGTAGTGGGAACTTCTCCCAATGTCATTATAAGTTCTGGTAATATCGGTGTGCACATAGATATATCTATAAGAGATAATACGATGCTGTATGTAGGATGAGCGTGGACTATAGCAGAAATATCTTTTCGTTCATCATAAGCCGATAGGTGTGTGTAAAATTCAGAAGAAACAGACCCTTTCCCTTCTAAAACTTCACATTTATTATTTGTAAGAATTATTTGTTTAGGATTTAAATCTCCTTTACTTACATTACTGGGAGTGCATAGGAACAAATTTTTATCTACTCGAATACTTATGTTCCCATCGGTAGAAGAAATAAATCCATTTTGATACATTCTTTTACCAATTTCGCAAATAAGTTTTTTATATTTATCGTATTTGTTTTGTTTAGACATGATTAATCCTGATTTTTTGAGGCAGGTTTGTAAATAAAAGCCCAAATAAGAAAACAAATTGCAAAGGTTAAACATAAATGTATTGTAAGAACGATTATTAATTCAGGAGTTATTTTACCTTTAAATAGGCTCAAATAACATTCCCATAGAGGAACTGAACGCACTTTTTCGCCGTTTACTGTGATTTCTAATAAAGAAAAAGGTAGAGTGATAATTAAAAGCAAAAGATAATTAAGCCAGAACCAATATAAAGATAGAATGTTTGAAATAATATGAAGGGAAAAAATCTTATTCACAGGGAACTACGGTGCACCAATTTGAATATTTTTCATTTTCACCTTGAACAACCTGAAAATATATTTCCTGTAATTTTTTTGTGATAGGACCGGGTTGTCCATTTCCGATAATTCTACGGTCTACAGAACGCACGGGAGCTACCTGGGCTCCTGTTCCGCAGAAGAAAATCTCATCAGCGACATAAAGTTCTGTTCGAGCAATAGGTCTTTCAATTACATTAAGTCCTAATTCTTTTTTTACCAGTTCAATTACTGTGTTTCGTGTAATCCCCACGAGAATGGTTTCTGAACGGGGAGGAGTTATCAATTCTCCTTGATGTACCAAGAAAATATTCATAGCACTTCCTTCGACAACCATTCCATTTTCATTTAGGAAGATAGCCTCACTAAAACCGGCTTGTTTGGCTTCAGAAGCGGCTAATGCTGAATTAATATAACTTCCTGTTGCTTTAACACGACTTGGAATAGCATTATCTGCCAAACGACGCCATGAAGATACACAAACATCCAAGCCGGATGTTATATCGCAATAATCCCCTAATTTAATCACATAACAGCATAATTTGCTTTCAATCCCTTTTAATAGAGGTCCCAATGATAATTCACTTTTATATATAATAGGTCGTATATATACTCCTTCCTGAAATCCACTCTTTTTTACAAGGTCTATGCAAATGTTTTCAATGTTTTCAGGTGTTTCAGGGATTTCCATACAAAGAATACGGCAATTCCTTACCAGACGGTCTATATGTTCTTTTAAACGGAAGATAAGAATTGCCTTTTTCTTTTTGGAATAATAACCGCGAATTCCTTCAAACAAACCTGTGCCATAATTAAATGCATGTGTCATTATGCTGATTTTTGCTTCTTCAATAGGAACATACGCTCCTTCAAAATATGCGAATTTTCCAGGAAACATTTGTGCCATGGGACTTACTCCTTGTAAATAAAAATAAAAAGAACTCAGTTCATTTTAATACAAACTGAGTTCTTTACTCAAAAAGATAATCAAATGTTCTGTTTAAATTTTGTAGGAGTTGATTATCTCTTCTGCAATGGGGTCAGGAGTTATATCCGTATTCCCAATAATTACTCGATTTGAAGAAATGCGCCATTCCGGTTGATGGGCATGTTCATAATATATATCGTTTATTCTTCTTAACAATTCTTTAGACTCCGTTAAATCAGATTCTATTAAATCTCTCATAGAAAGCAAACCAATTACTTGCTTATTTTCATCTACCATGATAAGATGACGCACACCATTCATAAACATTAACATTTTTGCTATTTTTATATCCTCATTTTCGTCCACATATATAAGTCGAGTGTTCATTATTTCTTTAATATGTACATTTTTGGGGTCTAAATTTTTATAGAGTACTTTTCGGACAATATCTTTTTCAGAGATTATACCGATTATATTCCCTTCGTCATTAGATACCATTGTGGCACTTATATTGTGGTCACAGAAGAACTTTACAGCATCCTGTACCGTTTTATTTTGGTTGATGGGCAAGTGTGCCCTAAGTTTAATACTGTCTTTAAGTGATGCCATTGTTTTACCCTTTCTTGTTTTGTTAGATGTTTCTAATTTGGTAAACAAATATAAATATTGATATATTCCTAATAGCAAGATTAAAGTTTAATTAAATGTTATTTATTAATTTTTAAGGAGGTTAAATATGGCAAAGGTAGTAACAGCAGATGAAGTAGTGAGACTTATTCCTGATGGTTCTTCGGTATTGATTGTTCCCATGCCTTCAGAGGAGGTATATCCTGCGTTTGCTCGTGTATATCAAGAGACCGGGCACCCCAAAGATTTAACTGTAATATGGGCTGCAGGATTAGGCCCTTTGAGTGAAGAACCTAAGGGTATGAATCACTTCGCAGTGCCGGGTATGGTGAAAAGAATTATTGCGGGGCATTGCGGATTAAACCATAAGGTTATGAAATTTATTGCGAGTAATCAAGTTGAAGCATATAATATTCCTCAGGGGGTAATGTGTGAATTATATCGGGAAATGGCAGGAGGAAGACCGGGACTTTTATCAACGGTAGGATTAGGAACCTTTGTTGACCCGAGATATGGCGGTGGAAAAGTTAATGAAAAAACAAAATCATGTGAAGATTTATCAGAGATAGTTACTATCGGAGGAAAAGAATATATACTATATCATTCACTTCCCTGTAATGTTGGAATTATCCGTGGAACAACAGCCGACCCTTATGGAAATATTACAGTAGAAAAAGAAGCATTGGTAATGGAAATATTGGAAGGTGCAATGGCAGTAAAGAATAAGGGTGGTTTTGTCATTGCTCAGGTAGAAAGGTTAAGTGATGAGCCTGCCAGACCTTGTGATGTTCGTGTGCCAGGTATTTTTGTGGACTATCTCGTAGTAGCCCAATCCCCAGAAGCACATCCTCAAACACTTTTTGTTCAATATGACCCTTCTTTTTGTGGACATGTTCAGGCAAATCTTGAAGATGAATTAGAACCCATGCCGTTAAATTTTGAAAAAGTAATTGCACGAAGAGCATTTATGGAACTAAAACCGAAAATGATAATAAATTTGGGTTTTGGTATTCCTACGGGCGTTGCAAAAGTAGCATTTGAAGAAGGAGTATTTAATGAACTTACCATGACTACAGAAATAGGTGTTATCGGTGGAGTTCCTGAATCAGGAAAGAATTTTGGCCCTGCAAAAAATCCTCATGCTTTTCTTTCCCAATCTGCGATGTTCGATTTCTATGATGGCGGTGGTTTAGATATGACCTGTGTAGGAATGGCACAGGTAGATGCTGAAGGAAATATTAATGTTAGTAAAGTGGGTCCTATTACAATAGGTCCTGGGGGCTTTATTAACTTAACACAATCCGCCAAGAAATTAGTTTTCTGTGGTGAGTTTACTGCAGTAGGAAGCAAAGTCGAGGTTAGCGATGGAAAAATAAACATTGTAAGTGAAGGAAAAGTGAAAAAGTTTATACAAAAGGTAGAACAAATAACTTTTAGCGGTAAGTTTGCGATAAAAAATAATCGAGATGTTACTTATATAACAGAGAGATGTGTGTTTAAACTTGTTCCTGAGGGGCTTATGCTAACAGAAATTGCACCCGGAGTTGATTTGGAAAAGCATATTTTAAGTCAGATGGAATTTAAGCCTATTATTCCGGGTGAAATCAAAACAATGGATGCAAGATTGTTTCTTCCGGGACCGATGAATGTTAAAGTTAAATAGTTTATATAAGGGAAGTTTAAGAATATGCTTAAAGAAGATTGGTTTGAAATAAAAGGTGAAAAATTTTATCGCCGAACATGGCTTTCAGAAAATAACCCCACGATAGCAAACATGGTGTTAATTCATGGATATGGGGAACACTGTTCAAGATATGACTATGTGGCAGAGCAAATGAATAAACAGGGAATAAATGTTTTTTCATTTGACCAACGGGGTTTTGGACATTCTCCCGGTAAAAGAGCATGGATAAATCGTTTTGAGGATTTGCTTTCTGATTTGGATATGTTTCTAAAGGCAATTGCCAAAGAATTAGAAGGATTTCCTCTGTTTTTTATGGGACATAGTATGGGAGGCATGGTCCTTGCTCGTTATATGCAAACAAGAAAAGATACTCGGGTGGATGGTCTTGTTTTTTCAAGTCCTTTCCTCGCTATAAATGATGATGTGCCAGAATTTTTATTAAAACTATCCGGTATATTAGCAAAGTTTTTACCATGGCTACCTGTATCAAAAGTGGATAATTCAGGATTGGCAAAAGATGTTGAGGTTGTAAAAAGAGCCGATGAGGACCCATTAGGGTATCATGGAAGTGTTAGGGCTCATACAGGTTATGTTTTCTACCAGATAATAAAAGAAATTCATGCTAATTTTAATTTAATTCATCAACCTGCAATTATAATACATGGGAAAAAAGATAGAATTGTCCCATTTGCAGGTAGCATCGCTTTGTATGAAGGGATTGCCTCAAAAGATAAAGAAATTCATTTATTTGAAGAGGGCTATCATGAGATATGGAATGATTATGAAAAGGACGAAATGATAGCAAAAATTTATGAATGGATTAAGGAACGGGCACAAAATAAAAAAATATAAAATTTGTAGTATTTAATAAACTTTCTGAAATGTTTTAAAATATTAGGTAGGATTTTATTATTTTAAATAAGCAAAAAGAAGAAAGGTTTATGATAAACAGAAAAAATACACAATCGACAGACCCGCGGGAAATTATCCAATGGACCCGTAGATATGCACAAAGCCGAACAATATATTTTTTAGTGCAATGGTGTTTAATAGTTTTTGTTATATGTATAACAGGTTTGGTTGCCAGTTTAACCCAGCAAGCATACATAGCAGGCAACAAATCTCTATTTTACACTTCGGTTATATTTCTTGGCATAACTTTCTTTTTTTTCATCTGGATTTCGGTATCTCGATGGACGGCAGAACTTGTATGGCAGATTACTTTATGGTTTTATGGGAGAGAAGGATTTGTTTCCCCTGAAGAAAATACTCGTTCCAAACAATTACCACGGTGGGTAATTGCTTTAATCGGTTTGATGTTGGTTTATCATATTTTTGGAGCCATACTAATTTCGTTCCGATATCTTCATCTGCAATATTTACAACCTTTCTCTGCGGTTATTTTAGTGCCTGTTTTGTGTGTGTTGATTTATTATCAAGGATTAGGTTTTTGGGCATGGCTTTGGCCTATATTGTACGGACTACATGCTATATTATTATTGGCAGGGGTTCCCATAGATTTTCCTTCACCTTGGTACTTGCTGAATATTATGGTTCCTATTTTTGGATATGGATTAATTGCTATCCTTATAGGTCATATATATAGTCGTTATGCTTTGTGGAAGTTAAAAACAGTGACAAGACAGGGGCTTGAGATAGATACCAATGACGAAGTTTCAGAAGAGAAATAAGATATCGAATAATAAAGGTGCATTATAAAAATGGCTGAACTCGACCGTCTCATACATGAACCTGCCCGTTTGAGAATTTTGACAATTCTTGCGGGAGTAGAGGCGGCTGATTTTAATTTTTTATTAAATACCTTGGGTTTAACGAAGGGAAATCTTTCTTCACATATGGACCGACTTGAAAAAGCAGGATATGTAAAAGTCGAGAAATCATTTAATGGACGTGTTCCTCACACGGAGTTTCAAATTACCCCTCAAGGGAAAGAAGCATTAGAGGAATATTGGAGACAATTAGATAGTATTAGAAATTTAAATACAAAATCGGAAGGGAAAGAATAATCCAGATTTTTGTTTTATATATTAAGTTTTAACGAATTATCTTCACCAGATTTTCCAACAGAATAGAACACTGTTCTTTTGTCCCAATCGTAATGCGTAATGTGTTTTCTAACCGTCTCATAGGAAAATAACGAACGAAAATATTTTTCTCTTTTAATTTTAAATATATTTCTTGAGCAGAGGGGTTTCCATTCCATATAGCGAGTAAAAAGTTAGATTGAGAATTAGGGACAATAAAACCAAGTTTTTGTAACTCTTTCTGTAAGAAACGCCGTGTTGCTTTAATGGTTTCAATGTGGTTCGATATTTGATTATAGTTTTCCAATGCTTTTATCCCGATTTTTTGGGTTAAAACATTTACATTGTAAGAGTCTTTTACTTTAAACATATCGGATATAAGTTCAGGATTGCCTACGGCAAATCCCAAACGAACTCCTGCAAGACTAAACGATTTAGAAAAGGTCCTACCTATAATTACATTAGGATATTCCTTTGCCCACGAGATATAACTGAAATCACAAAAGTCTACATAAGCTTCATCAATAAATATTATTTGTTCTTGATTACTACAAATCTCTTTCATGATTTCAGGAGGTGTAGGAACTCCACTGGGTGCATTAGGGTGTGTTATAAGCAGTAATTTAGAAGAGTTCCATGTAAAAGGTGGGACTATATTAAAATCTTCATTTAAGTCATGATATTGAAATTTACATCCCTGTAAATCTGCAAGGACTTCGTATAGTGAATATGTGGGATATGTAGCAGATATTGTTTCATGATAATCAACAAAGGTCCGTATTAATATCGAAAGGATTTCATCCATACCATTTCCCACGAGAATCCATCGTTCATCGGGGATATCATATGTATGGGCAATTTTTTGTCGAAGTTCCAATGCAAGTGGGTCTGGATATTTCCGTAATTGTTCTGAAGTAATTTCTTTTAATGCTTGCAAAACTTCAATAGGAGGAGGAAACGGGTTTTCATTTGTATTTAATTTGATTACATGGGTTTCTTTAGGTTGTTCTCCCGGAGTATATCCTTCTATTTTATTTAATCTCTGAACACAATATTTACTCATAACGGGTATCCCTTCGGTTTCCTGTTCGTATTTCTACGGAAAATGCATGAGCAGTTAATCCTTCAATTTCCGCAAAGGATATAATATCATTTGCTTGACTTAGCAATCGGCTTTGAGAATAGAAAATATAATTTGAAACTTTTCGGAAGTCTTCTACTGTTAACGGGGAACTGAAACGGGCTCTTCTACCTGTAGGTAGGATATGATTGGGACCTGCGATATAATCCCCTACGGCTACAGGGGTCATACTACCAAGCATAATGGCTCCTGCATTTTTTATTTTATCCTCAATTTTGCGAGGGAATTCTGTTTGTATATTTAAATGTTCCGGTGCAAAATAATTGGTTATCTCAATAACCTCATCCCAATCCCTTGCTATAATATACGCTCCATAATTATTAAGGGATTTTTCAATAATATCTTTCCGTTTAAGGTTCTCTAAAAATTGATGTAATTTTTTATCAACTTCAAAAATAATATCTTTATCCGATTGTGTCGTGAGTAAAACGGAGCATGCATTTTCGTCGTGTTCAGCTTGGGCAAGTAATTCTGAAGTTACAAAATCAGGATTTGCATTTTTATCTGCGATAACGAGAACTTCTGAAGGTCCTGCTTCACAGTCAATATCAACAATTTCCCGCACCAGGGCTTTTGCCATAGCAACATAGATATTCCCGGGACCTGTAATCTTATCAACAGCAGGGATATGTTCAGTGCCATAAGCAAGACCAGCAATAGATTGGGCACCGCCTATACGAAATATTCTTGTTACACCTGCTAAATGTGCTGTGGCCAAAACTACGGGATGTATTGTTCCATTGTATGAAGGAGGAGAGACCATGATAATTTCTTTTACACCGGCTACTTGTGCCGGGATTACATTCATTAATACAGAAGATGGATAGAAGGCTTTTCCACCGGGAACATATACACCTGCTTTTTCAATAGGCGTTATTTTTTGACCAATAATAGTTCCATCTTCAAGGGTTTCTTCCCATGAATTTCTAAGATATTTTGAATGAAAATAACGAATATTTTGAGCAGAAGTCTCTATAATCTTTAGTATTTTAGGGTCTAATGCATTAAAACTTTTAATAATTTCTTGCTTGGGAATCTCAAATTCTTCAGGAGTTAAAGAAACACCATCAAATCGAGATGTAAACTCCGCAATAGCACTGTCCCCATTTTTCTTTACAGTGTTAACAATCCATTGTACTGTTTTTATAACGGAATCTTTGTTGTCCTGAGAAACATCCTCTGAAGAATAACGAGAATTAATCCATTGTTTAAGTTGGTATAAGTGGGAATCGTTTAGAATTTCAAATGTTCTCATTACTTTTACTCCTCATGAATACGCTGTATGTCAGCACCAAGACTGGCAAGTCGTTCTTCTATCCGTTCATATCCTCTATCTAAATGATAGACCCGAGATATAATTGTTTCTCCTTCTTTAGCCATAAGCCCTGCAATCACAAGTGCAGCACTGGCTCTTAAATCAGAAGCCATAACCGGTGCCCCATAAAGTTGCTTTACACCGCGTATAATTGCCGTATTTCCTTCTAAACTAATATCTGCGCCCATTCGTATTAGTTCTGCAGCATGAAGGAACCTATTTTCAAAGACAGTCTCTTTTATAATACTTGTTCCTTCTACACAGGTAAAAAGAGCCATCATTTGTGCCTGTAGGTCAGTCGGAAAGCCGGGATAGGGGAGAGTTGTTATATTGATTGCTTTTAAGGGTTTAGCAGGAGACTTAACACGGATAGAGTGTGTGCCTATTTGTATGTCAGCACCCATTTCATTAAGTTTTGTAATAAATGTGTGGAGATGCTCCGGGATTACATTATTTACCTGAACATCGCCATTTGTAGATAGTCCCGCAATAAGAAAAGTTCCTGCTTCAATTCGGTCAGGAATGACATGATGTTCGGTTCCTTTTAAAGATTTTGTTCCTTTTATTGTTATAACTTCTGTCCCAGCCCCTTCTATTTTAGCACCGAGTTTATTAAGAAAATTGGCTAAATCTACTATTTCAGGTTCTTGTGCGGGATTGAATAAACGAGTAGTCCCTTTAGCCCGAGATGCGGCCATCATAAGATTTTCAGTAGCACCAACACTTGGAAAATCTAAATAAATATCAGCCCCTTTTAATTTTCCTTCTGCAATAACATAACCTTCTTCCAACCGTATACGGGCTCCTAATTGTTCCAATCCTTTTAGATGTATATCAACGGGACGGGTTCCAATAGCACAACCTCCTGGTAAAGATACTCGGGCTTTGCCATATCGGGCTAATAAGGGACCTAATATAAAAAAAGAGGCACGCATTTTGCGAACAAGGTCGTAAGGAGCTACAGGGGAAATCCGATTAGGAACAGAAATTGTCATATATCTTCCTGTAAACTCTATCTGGACACCCATCTGGGTCAATAATTTATCCATGGTAAATACATCATGTAAGCAGGGAACATTATGCAGAACACATGGAGATTCTGCAAGAATTGATGCTGCCATTAAAGGTAATACAGCATTTTTTGCTCCATGAATCGAAATTTTGCCTCGTAATGGATTATTACCGTGAATTATTATTTTATCCATAGTATTAAAATTTCTTAAAAATTATAAAAGATAAAAAGATTAATATTTATTTTACTAAAGTTGACAGCCTTTTTTATAAAAGAAATATATCGTATAAAACAAGTAAGTCTATTGATTAGAGGTAGGTGTTTCGGAAGGAGATTTTTCTCCCGCAGAGGATTGATTGTTACTCGGAGGAGTTGTTGTTGTTTCTATAGGTGGCGTATTTGCTTTATTATTATCCACGGTTACAGGAGTTGTTGTGTTGGGAGTTTTATTATTAAACAAAGCATCCAATTCCTTACTTTGTTCTGTGGAAATTTCATTTGTGACTAAGTTAGGAGCGGTACCTTTCCCAACTTTACCAGATATTGTTGAAAGCAAAATGGCTAAAACCATAAATATCCCAGCACTGATATAGGTAAGTTTTTGAGGTAAGGTTCGTGCTAATTTGGGACCGAAAACAGACTCAGAACCCGGACTTAATCCGAAAGCACCAGCAAAACCTGCCCCTTTACCTTTTTGGAGTAATACAATAGTGATTAAAGCAACACAACAAGGTAAGTATACAAGAACAAGTAATACCCACCAAAATGTTGTTAATGAAAAGATAGTTTCTAACATAGTCTGTTAAAATATCCTTTTAGGGTTAAAATTTATAAGCATGCCTTAATTATTTGAGCAAAACTGTCTGCTTTTAAGGAAGCACCACCGACAAGAAATCCATTGACATCGGGTTGAGATATAAGTTCTTGTGCATTTTCAGGTTTTACACTTCCACCATACTGAATCGGGATGTTCTCTGCAGTTGATTTTCCGAATTCCCTTTCTATAAGTGACCGTATAAATGCATGGGCTTCTTGTGCCTGTTCTTTTGTTGCGTTTTTACCCGTTCCAATAGCCCACACGGGTTCGTAAGCAATAACAACACTTTTTAACTGGTCCGCGGTTAAATCACGAAGTCCCTCTATAATTTGTCTTCTTAAAACGGATTCAGTCTGATTACCCTCTCTTTCATCAAGGGTTTCCCCAACACAAAACATAATTTTTAATCCTGTTTCTACGACATATTTTAATTTTTGATTAAGTAAAGAATCGGTTTCATTAAAATACTGCCTTCTTTCACTATGCCCAATGATAGTCCATTGACATCCTACATCCAGCAACATTTGTGGGGCTATTTCCCCGGTGTAAGCACCGGATTCTTTTAAGTAACAATTCTGTCCGCCTAATTGTATATTCGTGCCTTTTATAATCTCTGAAACAGGATAAAGACTTGTAAAAGGAGGACAAACTATTATATCTACTTGGTTTATGCCTTCAACTAAAGTTTTTAAATTTTTTACGAGTTCTATAGCTTCATTTACTTTTTTATTCATTTTCCAGTTACCGGCGATAACAGGCTTAATCATGTAGCAAATTCCTTATAATGTATTTATTTTAGTTAAAACAAAAATAACTTACCTAATTTTTATTTCGGGAATGGATATATAGAATATCATAAAATAATGTTATATATCAAAACCTATTTAACAGATAGGGTTCTCTGTTTCGTAGATGTTAAGATTTTAATGGATGAAAAGCATTTAATCAGTATATGGGATATATCTTCTATATAGGTATAAAAAACGGGAACTACTACAAGTGTTAGGATAGTTCCTAAAATCAAACCTCCTACAAGGGCTTTTCCTAATCCTGAAAACATAACCGCACCCCCTGTTTTGGCAGTTGCTAAAGGAACAAGTCCAAGAATAGTTGTTAGTGCCGTCATCATTACCGGTCGAAGTCGGTCTTTGCTTGCTTGAATAATGATATCTATTAAATCTTTGGTTTCTCTCTTCCTCAGGAAGTTAATATGGTCAACAATTACAATACCGTTATTTACAATGACACCGACCATAAGAACACAGCCGATAAGAGTAATCATATCCCAATATGAATTTGTAAAATAAAGTGTCCAGGATGACCCCACAAGGGAAAGAGGGACTGTTGTTAAAATTACAAGAGGAAGAAGAAGAGACTCAAAAGTAGCACACATTACAATATATATTAATACAATAGCCATACTCATCGTTATTGCAAAATTGGTTAAGTTTGTTTGTATTTCTTCCAATTCAATACCGTAATTAAGGTTATACCCATCGGGCAAATCAAGTTGAGATATAATTCCGGATAGTTCTTTTTTTATAAGGGTTAAATCTTCTGTATTTGCTTTTGCACGAAAATTAATAACATTTCTTCCATTGTATCTTTTTACTACTTCAGGACCGGGTTTCCGTTCATAAGTAACTACCTGATGAAGAGGAACTAAGCCTCCTTTACTGGATATCACTTTCAAATTATCTAAATTAGCCTTGGTTTTTCTATCTTCCTCTTTGTATTGTAGCCACACAGGTATTTCGCGTGTTCCCTCTTTTAGGTAAGGAAGTTGCGCCCCTCTTAATGCTGTATCAATAGTTTGGGCTATTGTAAAGGGATTAATCCCTTGTTCATCTATTTGCCATTCGTTCATTGCCACCCGCATTTCTTGTTTCTTTTGTTCCACATCCATTGTTATGTCTGTGAAGATAGGATTTTTTTGTAAGGTAGATTTTATTCGTTGTGCTTGTTCATAAAGAACCGTATTGTCTTTTCCCGTTAATCGTAAGGTTACTTCTCGTGATGTTCCTGATTCACCGGTATCTGCGATTGAAAACTCTAATTTTCCGCCAGGAATTTGAGAAGGAAGGGTATTCTTTACGATGGTCAAAGCTTCTTCTGTGGTGCAAGGTGGATTTTCCCCAATCTCTCCATCGTCTTCTGTATATAAATAGACATGAATTTCTCCACCATTATCTCCGTGGAAAAGAAGAATATTTTTTATAGCAATTGAATCTCTAAGGGGTTCTAATTTTTGCGAAAGTTGGTCAAACAAATCTCTTACTCGGTTTGAATCAAAATTCTGGTCTAAAGTTACTTTAATATCTACTTCTCGAGTGTCTAATTTAATCAAATCTTTCATTCCTACAGATTTTATTGGGATTAGATACGAGACTATTAGAAAGAGAGACAATCCAATAAGGAAAGCCAATCTGTTTTTTAATGACCATCGTAGACAAAGTTCTAATAAAAAATATACTTTTTCTAATATTCTGAAACTTCCTGCTTTGTCTCGGATAAAGATTAATATTTTGCTTAAAGAAATAAATATTTTGTTTTTCGAAATAATCATTTCTGAAGGGAATCCAAAACTTAATATCAACGGAACAATAGTGAGAGCAATAAGCAAGCTTCCCAGTAATGCCACAATTAGTGGTCCCCCTAACTGTTGCATAAAAATGGACATTCTCCCAGCTTCCAGATAATACATGGGTAAAAACACAACAATTGTTGTTAATGTTGAAGCAGAAATGGCTACTCCCACTTCAGATGAACCACGAGTAGAACTTGTAATTCTATCATAACCTAACTGCTGATAACGGATAATATTTTCAACCACAACAATTGCATTATCCACTAACATACCTACGGAAATAATAAGGGATACCATGGTGATTATATTAAGGGACATATCCGCAAAATACATAAAAATAATGCCAATCATTAAGGAGGAAGGAATAGCAAAAGATACAATAGTAGTAGGAATTATGCGATGTAAAAACAGTAGGAGAACAACAAAAGCCATGATTCCCCCATAGATTCCCTCACTAAAAAGATTATTAAGTGCACGGTTTATTAGGTCGGACTGGTCAAAAAATGTTTTTGTGGAACTTCCAGAAAACACATCTTCTGAT
>DAOSUS010000027.1 GCA_035378955.1 Candidatus Hydrogenedens sp.
GGACAATAAGTCAGCAATGCAGTGATACAGTGCCTGCGGGTAGTGTGATTAGCCAGAGCCCAGCAGGTGGAGAACAAGTGCCGCCAGGCAGTGCAGTGAATTTAGTCATATCCACAGGACCGTGTCCAGTTACAGTTCCGGATGTAGTTGGCATGAGCCAGGCGGAGGCGGAGAGTGCGATAACAGGAGCAGGACTGACGGT
Organism: Candidatus Hydrogenedens sp.; assembly: GCA_035378955.1. Classification (NCBI taxonomy): domain Bacteria; kingdom Pseudomonadati; phylum Candidatus Hydrogenedentota; class Candidatus Hydrogenedentia; order Candidatus Hydrogenedentales; family Candidatus Hydrogenedentaceae; genus Candidatus Hydrogenedens; species Candidatus Hydrogenedens sp. The sequence continues at coordinate 203 of DAOSUS010000027.1, forward strand.
AGGGACAATAAGTCAGCAATGCAGTGATACAGTGCCTGCGGGTAGTGTGATTAGCCAGAGCCCAGCAGGTGGAGAACAAGTGCCGCCAGGCAGTGCAGTGAATTTAGTCATATCCACAGGACCGTACCATAATGCAGACCAGAATGGAGATGGGCAAATAAGCCTATCGGAATTATTGCGCGTAATCCAGTTCTTCAATTATGGAGCATATCATTGCGATTCCTTCGGAGAAGATGGTTATGCACCGGGTCCAGGTGACCAGAGTTGTCATCCGCATGCCTCTGACTATAATCCGTCGGATTGGAATATATCGTTAAGTGAATTATTGCGATTAATCCAATTCTTCAACAGCGGTGGTTATCATCCCTGTCCGGAAGACCCTGAAAGCGAAGATGGCTATTGCCCCGGCCCAGGGTTATGAATAAACAGGTTAATGTTATAGAGAATAAATAAGACATGGGCGGATTTATAAATCCGCCCATGATGTTTTATCGAGTATTGTTTTGATATAAGAGAGACAAACGACAAAGTAGCAATCTTATTCCCATAACCGCGATAGATTAAAAATATCTTACAGATAAAAAGTATCTAAAGCCTCCTGGCTCCTGTGATTTTTACATGTTTATTCTTTACCACAGAGGGCACAAAGACCTTACACAAAGTTCATAATGTAAGAGCGATTAGCCAATCACCCTTGCAAAACAATTCCTTTTTATAATTTGTGAAAATAAATATCCAAGATAAGGAGGATGTAAATAAAGGCAAAATAATGTAGGGGGCGAAACATGTTTCGCCCTAACAATGTGATGATGGCATATCAATTTTATAACGGGGATTTGCGATATTGATAGGGCATTAACGAAATACAGATTTCTCTGTCGGGATAATAAGGCGATTTTTTCCATCGGGATAATAGGGCGATTGGTCAATCGCACTTATGTAGCTGAAGTGTCACCGTTTCCGGTATTTTTTCGTTCTGCATTCATAGATTTGTATTGTAAAAATCTTGCCAAATTTTTACCATGAAGGGCACAAAGACTTTTTCCAAAGATTACAAAGCAAAAGGAATTCGAAGCCAGGAGGCTTTATCTACGATTTTCTTACTTTATAGACCTATAAGGGCACGGTATGTCATAACCCTACGATAGTGAGGAAAGTATAAATCTGTTACCTATGTCTATTGGTAATTTTTCTATTACTGGCTGATATTGTTGGTTTCGTTTGTATTTTGGGGTGGGACGATATGAATATCGGTAGTTAGTGGGAAATGGACACCCATTAGACTGGGGAAAATAACTTCCGCAAATACTGCGGTATATTGTTGGGGTTGGACAGGTATTGTTAATCTGTAAATACCTTCTGCTGATTCAGAGAGTACTTTATATTTCCAGTTTTTGTTTTCAGGCTGGAAAATAGTTCCCCGTTTGTCCGCACTGCAATACCATAATCGGCATTCTATAATTTCTTCACTCACTCGAATACGACAATCCCCTTGTGAGGAAAATTCCCATTGGAAAACGGGCATATTTTTCTGTCCTAACAGCCGCTGATAGAACACCTGTATGGTATCCTTAAAATCATATATGCGGAGATTGGAATTGGATGTCGGTGTGAAATTATAAAGTGTTTGTTGGGGTAAGAAGGCATATTCGCGTGATAATTGCAATTGCGGATAAATCAGCCAGTTTACAGGGTCTGGTATTTCAGAAATAACCTGCTCGGAAAGGGAAATCATATCCTGCCATTGGTTATTGCTTATAGAGATGATAAGTTTCGGAATTTTTAATGCTTCACGATAATAATAAGGGTCTATTACTTTTAATAAGTTTTCGCCATCTTCTGTTTCTAATAGGGGGAATAGTCCAGCGTCGTCCATTTCTGCAAAGAGGTTCGGAAGGGCTATCTCATCCATAAACATACGTTTTATTTGTTGTTCCAGATGGAAACCTGTAGCATTTATGGAGACCAGCGCTGTTATACGATTATCCACCGGTGGCACCAACCAAGATGCAAAGAAAGGGGCATCTGCACACAGGACAAACTCTTTCAGGGGAATTTCTGAACGCAAATTTTTCAGTAATAATTCCTGAACTGCGTCCATAGCCCGAACTACTGTCTTGACTAATGGACAAAAAACTATCCAACTGGTCTCATGTGTCTCAAAATATTGTTTTAAACTCCAGCTGAAAAATTCAGCAGGTTCTAAATGTTCTATTTGCGTTGGGGTTTTGTAGATACCTACCTTATCCCGTGGAAAGCCTTCAAGTATGGATACCACTGACTTTGAGGATACTGCAAGTGAAATGAAATAAGGGGGAATTTCACTCATAGGCGTCTCGGATGTCGAAAATCCATTTGTCAGCACCAGCATCCCGATATCTTTTACCCGTTGTTTGGGCACAATTACAGTTAGCCAATGTCTCCATACAGGGGGAACGGTCTTTTCCGAATGCCAACTCTGGGAAGTAAAATCGAGGATATATGCTTTGTAGCCATCACCTTGCTTCTCTTCAATTACCTCAAATTTATAATTATTGTCATATTCTTTTACAAAGTTTGATAATACCTTTGAATAGTCTATGGGTTCTGTGTTGGATGTTTCTTGTTTGGTTAACGATGTTAGACTTTTTCCTATTCCCGGAAGTGCTCCATTAAAGTAATAGGTATATACAATAAATCCGCTCAGACAAAGAGAAATCAGCGAAATAAGAAGAAGTAGCATAACAAATAGATTTGTTTTCAAATTTGAATGTTTTGGAGGCAATGCGACGGTTTCATAAGGGAAAGGGGTTGGCATAGGGGTATAAGGAGTTCCCATAACAGTCGGATTGGGTGGTATAGGTGTGCTTGCGGTAACTGTTGGAGATGGTTGCATCGGCATTGCCATAGGAGTAGGGCTTACAGTTCCACTACGAACTTCATATGGCGTATGCGGCACTGAAGGGGGAGGTGTTGGAGTTGCTCCAGCGGGGGTTTTAGGGTCCAGGGGAGTTGATGGTGATGGTGTCGGGGTAGGTGTTTGATATTGTATTTTTTGACTGTCGCTGGGTGTTATAGGGTATCCATGGGGCGTTTCTTTATTTTGTAATGTATGTTCCGTCGTTATAGGAGTTGTGGTATCTGACAATATCATTGTCTTCTGTTCTAAAACAGGCATTTCCCCAGATTCTTTCTTTATCAAATCATTCTTGATTTCGCGAAGACGGTCTGCTATTTCTTTGCCTGAGGAAGGTCTTCCTTCCGGATTTTTTAGAAGACATTGCGAAATAAGTTTTTCGAGAGAGACAGGCAGGTCGGGATTTATCAGACGGACAGGAGTAGGTGGAGTATCGGTATGTTGCCTCATCAGAGCCAGATAATTTTCCGCCTCAAATGGTAAGGACCCTGTGAATATAAAATATAAAACAACACCTAACGAATAAATGTCCGATTGAGGAGTTGCTTCCTTACCCAAACATTGTTCCGGTGACATATAAGCAGGTGTGCCTAATACATTATGCTCACCCGTCAGCGGAGTTAATGATGTATCCCTCAGTCGGGCAAGATTGAAATCCGTTAATTTAACAATTCCATTATCATCAACAAGAATATTCGCTGGCTTCACATCCCGATGGACAATCTCCGCTTGATGGGCTAAATACAACGCCTCTGCTATTTGCACACCTATATCAATTCGTTCTACTAAGGAAAGACTTGGATTATCCCGAATAAATCGGTCTAAATTTTTCCCGTGAACATACTCCATCACTAACGCTAACCGCTGATTTTCTTCAACAATATCATAAATCTGGACAATACCCGGATAGTTTAGACGAGCCGCACTTTGTGCTTCACGAAGAAACCGAGCTACACGCCCCGGTTCTGAGGAATGCTGAGGATGAAGTACTTTAATGGCAACTTCCCGTTTCAAACGCGGGTCAAAACCACGATAAACCACACCAAAACCACCTTCAGCAATTCGCTCATCTATGCGGTATACGCCAATATTTGAAGGTATGTCTCCTGATATACTTGACACTTTCTATCCTAATTTTATGATTTGCAATATTTTATTATATTTTAACTATACCGATAATTAATATCCTAATCCAAATACAGCAGGGACAAAAATCCCCTCCTTTTTAAAATACCGATACATAAAAAATAGTTCATTAATTTACTATGTTGAGAAGATGATTTATTATTATTCTTATCTTTCGAATACGGGTTTTTCTGAAGAATAGACGATTGGGACGAATGAGACAAATGGGACAAATGGGACGAGTAAAAAGACACCTACTGCAATAGACGAAATCGTAGGGGCGCGGCATGCCGTGCCCTTATTTCGTTTAAAGATATTTGTGGTAAAACAAATCAACCACAGAGGACACAAAGGAAATCTTACACAAAGGACACAGAGGAGGGCGAAGCATGTTTCACCCCTACATTGTGAACTTTGTGTAAAGTCTCTGTGTTCTTTGTGGTAAAAAGACTTATTTACTTAAAAATACCTGAAGCGAAGACACTTCGGCTACTTTATTCTTGTTTATTCGAGTCATTTATGATAACTAACCCCTTTACTCGATTTAACATCAATGTCGCATCGGTTTCACCAGTCCTATCACCCATCAGTCCTATTAGTCTCATCAATCTCATTTGTCCCATAGGTCCCATATATGGTCCCAGATACACCAAAGAACGCACATATAACGATTTTATTTCTTTTTTATTCATATTCTTGGTATTCTTCGCCGTATTGTGAAGACGCTAAAAGTTATATGTTGCCCATGTCCTACAGTTTTTCATACAAGGAAATTACCACACACATCTCCCTGTAATAGCCATTTTTTGAGTTTATACATTCGTAGGGTTTCTTGTATATAAGGGGAATGTGTTAGAAGCCGGGGTCAGGGTTTTGTTGTTCTTCTGGTGGAAGGAGAGGGGCAACTTCCGTTTCAGAAGGGGTTGCAGGTTCTGTTGTTGTAGATGTTGACGGTTGATTTTTGTCAATAGGTTCTAGAAGTGCTTCTTCAGGGACGGTTTCTTCTGTTCTTTTGGGAACTGCATAGAAAGTAGGTGGGGCTGTTCCTTCAATATATGCTTCTATATAGGAACCGCCAAGGGTGCCCGTAATACGGTTAATTTTGTAGAATTGAACACCGGAAGGAACTGTAAAATCGCGGACGGGCAGGTCTTTTTCGGCAAACATCATAAAGTCAACCCAAATGGGGCATGCAAGCCGTCCTCCGGTATAGTTTACTCCTCGACCTAAACTACGATTATCCTTATAACCAACCCATACAACGGTAGTATAATCTGTGGTAAATCCGCAGAACCATGCATCCCGACAGTTATTGGTGGTTCCTGTTTTGCCTCCTACGGGTCTTTTCAAGGCACTGGCACGGTGTCCCGTTGGATAGTAACCCAATGAGGGATCTGGTATGCAAACCCCTTTTAACATGTGCATGGTAACATAAGCAACCTTCGGGTCAACCACCTGCTCTTTTTGTTGATATAGGTGATAATCGTAAAGAAGTAAACCTTCTGCATCACGAATTTCTTTTATGAACACAGGATAGAATTTCATTCCGTTATGAGCAAAGACGGAATAGGCAATTGTATGGCTGAGTATTGTCACTTCTACGGTTCCCAGACCTAATGTTAGCCCTACAGAATTGCTAACCACAGTATTCAATTCGCATCGTTCAAAAAAGGTGCGAACAAAATTCAAACCTAACATATCTACCAGACGAATAGAAACAATATTTACAGATTTTTCAATAGCCTGCCGCAGAGGAATAGGACCACGGAAAGAGCCATCAAAATTTTTCGGAGCCCAAACTCGCCCATTAGGCATAACACGAACGAATGGGGAATCGTTAATCAGTGTGGACGGTGTCATCCCTGAAGCTATAGCAGACATCCATATAAAAGGTTTCACGCTGGAGCCGGGTTGTCGCTTTGCCTGTGTTGCAGTATTGTATTTTTCCTCTTCCCAATCCCTACCACCAACCAAAACACGGACGAAGCCTTCATACCCCGGGCGATTATCAACACAGACCAATGCACCGGAAACAGGAATAAAATCTTTTGTATCAAGGCGCGGTTTGTCGAACTTTGTCAGATGTTCTTCTAAAGTTGCTTCGGCTACTTTTTGTAAGGGATAGTCCAGTGTTGTATATACACTTAATCCCCCCTCAAACACTTCGCTTACAGAATATTTGGAGAGCAGAATTTTCCGAATTTCTTCCACAAAATAAGGAGCCTTTATCCGATAGGGTTCATAAATATCAATTCCTTCCTTTTTTAGTTGCTCCCTTTTTTCAGGTGTGATTACCCGTGAAGATAAATCCTCAGCTAAAGCCTCTTGATATTCCTTTTCTGTAATAAACCCCTCTTCCAGCATTTGTCCCAAAACGATGTTCCTGCGTTCCATAGCATTTTTGAAATGATTAATCGGTTCATTTATATTCGGAGCGCGAGTTAAACCCGCAAGAGTTGCCCCTTCACTTAGCGTTAAATCCTGCACACTCTTCCCGAAATATTGCCTTGAAGCAGATTCTACACCGTAAGCATTAATTCCTAAAAACACCTGATTTAAATACAGTTCTAATATCTCGTCTTTTGTAAATTCTCGTTCGACCTGTAAAGCGACAATAGCCTCACGAATTTTCCTCTTTACAGACCGTTCCTGCCCAACACCTAAAGTCTCCACATTTCGGACAACCTGCTGAGTAATGGTACTTCCACCGCGAAAACGACCTGTGCGTAGACCATAAAGGACAGCGTTGATAATGGCATCCGGTCGGACACCTTTGTGCGAATAGAATAAGGCATCTTCCGTAGCAATAAACGCCTTTTGCACATGGAGGGGTATCTGGCTGAGAGGGACTAATTGTCGGTCTTCAATCGTAAATGTATACAGGAGTTCCCCAGTATCTGCATATACTTTCGTGCCTGTTTTCGGGCGAAAAGTTTCTAAAGAGGAAATAACATTCTGAGCATCATCTAATATCCACACAAACACCCCGAGCGCCGAACCCCATAAGGCTCCCACTATTAACATGGAACTAAAAAATAGCCATGCACAACCGCGCTGAGGTATAACTGTATACTCCATTCTATCATCCTACAGGGATATTTTTTCCGTTACAAATAATTTGCTAATTATAAATGAAAAGCACATCACTAAAATAACGCTCATCAGGGAACCTATCAAATTTGCCAATGAATCGAACCAATCGAAAGACCGTGTCGGCACAAAAATTTGGCATATCTCAATAATAAAACCATAAACAAAGGATATGCCTACAGAGATATAGCAAATGGTGCTATTTGAATATTTTTGTTCACTTCGCAACATTCCTACCGATATAAGAGTTGATAAAACTCCATACATTAGGGCATGAAACACCTTATCTTGATACGGAAACCAATCCGGTGTTATTTGTGTTATCGGCTGGATAGATAACCAGAAAATGAACATAGCATATAAGACTGTTATAATTAAATACTTTGTTTTCACATTTAGTTCCCTTTTGTTTCAATAGAAATACGCCTATCCATAGAAGTATCGGAATTATTTGGGGCAGTGGAATTAAAACCAGAGGAGAAATTACCCCCTTGCTGGATGGAAGGATTTTGCAAATCTACAGAGCCTGAACCATATCCCGCAGTCTTTTCTTTAACTACAAACGAAGGGGGCAATCTTTCAGGTAAGATTGTTATCACAGCAGGATAGCCTTCATCAATCGGTGCACGCATAACAGGTGCTTCACGGACCGTTAAATATCCCGTTTCGTCCATAAAAAAAGTAAGTGTGGTATCTTTGCCTTCAGAAAGTAAATCTGCAAGGAGTAGATATACATCTGTTGCAAAATATTGGCGAATTTTGAGTAAATCTCCTGCCATCTGAAGCACTTTTTCTGTGTTGAGTATCCAAAGATATGCGGATAAAGGCAACAACTCATCGGGATTATTAAAATAAACTTCGGGGCGAATTGTTGGACGGGTATAGTTATAATTTCGCATTTTAGCACTCATAAGGAGGGCATTCCGTCGGAGTAGAAGTTCGGGACGAAGTCGAAATTGGACATATTGTATTGCCCGTATTATCTGCGTTACCACCTGCATAGAAAATTCCGGAGCTATTTGCATTCCATATTTTGCGGGGAATTCAATAGGATTGCTCATAACATCCATCGGCAGAAAAGGCAGGTCTGTTACAATTCCGTATTGTAGTGGAACAAACAATTGAGTAGCCGAAATACCTACCTTCTCCGGTATGATAATCATCTTTATATTATGTAATTGGGGCGGAAAACAGGAAAAGATACTTCGCAAACTATGATAATGAGGCTCTGTTAAAATTCCACCATCAAAAATCAAAATATTAAATTCGTTGAAAAAACTTTTCATAGGCTCCGGCAATTGGACATCATTGATAAATTTGTTCGCAGGTAAATAGGTAGATAAAACCATACAGAGGTATATCAGAGATTCGGAAATAGGTGCTAAAGTCTCAGAAGAGGGGAGGGCTCCTGTAGATAAAGATTGTTGCATGGAAACATTCCATATTTGCTCCAATCGAACGGGTGTTTTTTTTAATTCCGTATCCATCATTTCAGACAGTTGTATAATCTGTGACTCTTTCAAGTCGTCTATACTCCTTAATAAAAATTGAGAAGATAAGGAAATAGAGGAAAGGTTGGGGATTTGCTTTTGAACCTCTTTAAGTATAGATTGCGAAGCAAATACTGTTGCATACATAAGCAAATCACTTCGGAACTCCGGTGTTTGACGAATAATAGTATCCCATGCTTGTAAATGAGCCAAACTAAAAGTATTTTCTTCAAAATATAAGGCGGTTTGTTTTTTCCATGCGTCTAATGTAAATTCTTTGGCCATTAATTTTTCTCTTAATGTTTGCCAAAACACCTCCCATTCGGCTGTATTCGGGGCAGGTGGGGATAAAGATGCTAATGTAGATATGTTTGATTGTAATGAGGACAAGGGGCTGATTGGATTATTATCCGCCCCTATTTCCCCTGTCAACAAGGCAGAAAAACAAACGAACATTAAAAAATTATTGGAACCGATAAAAAATTTTTTTAACATATCACATCTTCTATTATATTTATCTTTGGGTCATAATTAAAATGTTAACGGAATTCAGGAACAGTAAATAATTTTGTATTCCCTTTGTTAAAAATTAGAGTATATCTATTGGGCAATTCTACTTTCTTATGAAAAGTTTCCTGTTCATACGGTCCATCTAATATATATTTTACCTTATATTTCTTTAATATTTCTTCCATAATAGACAAATCTCCACAAGTATAAAAACGAAAAACATCCGCCGTTTTTGGGGCATAATCCTGTGTAAGCATAAAATGCCCTGTAACTGTTCGACAAGGGGTAAAAGCAAAAATGAATTGAGATGTCTTTGGTGACGCCATCACAATCTCTCCTTCTTTCCCATTTTTTTTCAGGTATTCTAACGCCGCATTTTCATCTTCCGATAAAAAATAAGCCCACTGGGAATGTCCATATTTTAAGTCGCGAAACATGGAATAATAAACAAGAATTGTTGTAGGTATTGAAATCAGAATTATCAGGATAGCAAGTAATAATTTTCGTGAAAACAAAAATGATAGGAAGCGAAGGATATTATTTTCTGTAGTAGTATGTTTCGTTATGTAATCATTTACCCACGGATAGGGTCCTATCACACTTAAAATGGGCGGAACAATAAAAAAGGTATATAACCCCGATTCCTGACCTGCTTTCCAATAGGGATAGAGATTACAAATTCCCCATGCTACCATAAGCCAGACAAATATTACTAAAAAACTTATCCGTTCTTGACATTTCTTCACAAGATATACGAAGAATATCATGCAAATCGTCCATGTCCAGCCAATACCTAAAACATATTCAATCAAAAAGCCGGGTTTGCCCATAAATTGATAATTTTCAGACCAGCCCGACATTCCTAATGCATCTGACACGGATACCCATAGATAATACAGAATAGCAGGAGCATGAATTACAGCAGGGATAGCACATAAGTAGAACCATTTCCTTTCAAACTTCTTTTGTATAAAACAAAACAAAACAGGGATGAGTGCAAACATAATATAAGATTCAGGTATCAGATAGGGACGCATTAAGGAATGGAGTAGAGCCATCATACCGCACAAAACAAAATACTTTGTTTTTCCCGTCTGGAAACCGCGTATAAGAAACGCATACATCAAAACGGCAAGTGTTATGGAACGAATAAAATGAGGTTTACAAACAAGATAACTAAATATCTGAACTCCTTCCATGTCCCACGATAGCGGCAAGGATAAATGAAGATAATGATTTAAAAACCCTATGAACCAGCCGAACCCAGAACCAAAAGTAATTAGAAGCAAAACAAATCTTCGTTGGTAAATACTATCGAAAATAATCGCAAGAAAATAATATATAGTAAAGAGGAACAAAAAAACAGATAGACATCTATCTATATGAAAAAAACCAATCACAGATATATGAAGAAGCCGTGCCATTCTTCCCAACAACCACCATTCCACATTGAAATATGAATTTGGGGGAGAATTCGGTGTGCATTGATTGGTGAGCCACCATTTCCCTTCCCATGCCTGACGCTGGAACATGATATATCCAAACGAACCCGCAGTGCCTCTGCCCACCATACCCATGAAAACACCCTTTTCCCGTTCAAGGTATTTGCCATATAGGTAAGGGAAAGTGCCTATAAGGCAGATAAGAATACTCAATAGGAAAGGGAACAAAAACTCCTGTTTCGAAAGGGAAGGGCAATAGATAAAATTTTTTAGGGATTGAGCGGTGTCGTTGAAAGAATCCTCCTTGTTCATCAAAAATAGCCTCCACTGGTAATTTTTTCTTTTTCTTCAGAACTCATTTCCCCTTTTGGCTCTTCCTGTGGAGGAGGATTTAATTCCAATTTTTCTTTGTCAGTTTTCATAACAGGACGGGATGAACACCATTTTTCCCATTCTTTTTTGAAATAATTCCACATTTCGGTATGTTGTGTTTTATCTGCAAGTTTTTGAGGAAATCCCTTTTCATTCGGAATGAATAATTCTTCAAATTCGGGTTCTATACAAAACGAACGGGGTTGGCGTTTCCCGCTTATATATTCCTCTCGAAGTTGTTTTTGCTTCTGGGCATATTCAGAACATTCCTGCCAGGTAAGCCATTGTTGCCAATTTAAATATTGCCATCCTTTTTTAATCAGTGAGCGACCTATAGTTCGAGAGGGAAGATATAACTCTGAAAAAATAATTCGTTCTTGGGGAAGTTCCTTTTTCTCTCCTTTCCACCAATCCGTTAAAGGCAACGCCATCCCATCCCATTGGGGGTCTGTCCATGATATTCCAAGCATTCTTAAAAGTGTTGGGAACATATCTATCAAAGACACCTCTTCCTCTATGCTCTGGCTTTGCGAACTTATATAAGGAGCATGAACGATAAGCGGAACATGAATGGTCTCAAGATATAATCGCCAGGCATGTTCAAGAAAGTTATGGTCTAAAAATTCCTCTCCATGGTCGGCAGTAAACAGCCAGATTGCATTTCTATTAGCCCGTAGTTTTTGTAACGAATGATAAAGTGTTTTTACACAATCATCCGTAAGTGCAATTTCCGCATCATAACGAAGAACTAAATCTTCAAATCGCTCTTCACCAGGACCAAAACCTTGCTGAACCAATTCTGGCAAATGGAACCGAATTTCATCATATAAGCGAAGAGGTTTCGGATAAATTTTATTATCAAATCGGAGATAGTAAGAAGGTGGTGGTTCATAAGGCTCATGGGGGTCGTAAATATGCACATAGATAAAAATGGGCTTTTCTTTTTCAAGTGTGTTTATATATTTCAAGATTTCCTCTACAAGTTTAACCCCGTTCCCACTAATACCAAACTGCTTTGTTAGCACTTTTACATAATCAAAACCTTTTCCGAACATTTGTTCTTCCAGTGCGGGATGGTCTGTGAACAACAAAGTTGTATAACCTTGATTTTTGAGAGCCTCAGGTAGAGTTACAACCGTTGGGTCTATTTGTGCTCGCCAACCTGTACTCCATGGAGTAGACGAGGGGTAGCGCCCCATTAAAATAGCACTCACACTTTCACATGTATATGTCGAAGCGGAATAGGCTTTTTCAAAAATAAGGCTCTGTTTAGCAATTTCATCTATAAAGGGGCTGGTATTGCGATGATAACCATAAACACCTAAATGGTCTGCACGAAGGGAGTCTATTACGATAAAAAATATATCCGGCGATACATAGTTACCATTATTTATATTCGGTGGAGAGACTACATCGGCTCTACTGCACTCGAAACAAAAAGAAGAAAGGAAAAAAATGAGTAATATGCTTTTTATCCTTGCAGGCATTGTTATTTACCCATATTAAATAGATTCATGTTTAATATTTACATTTATTGTATTAGTATACAAAATTGAAGGGTGTGTATAAATACTATAAGTCAAATATCTATAATAAATTGGACTTTAATTTTGTGAGGAATTATGCACGATATAAAGAATGTCCAATCCCCATTGCCTCCCGAACCGACTCTACCGTATTCAAAGCAACAGGAGTAACTTTTTGTGCATTGGCACGAAGGAAGGATTCTACATAATCTCGATTATTATCCGGGTGATTGAATTTTTCAATTATAGGTGCATTAAATTCGGAAACCAATCGGGCTACTTCCTGCTTTAATTTGCCATAAAACTTTTCACCATTCCGATATTTCTGAACAAAATCCAGATATAAAGGTTCCGGTGCCAATAAGGAAAGAAGTCTGTATAAAACACCGACACCGGCAGGCATGTGAGGAATAATAATGTCCGGGTCGTTACTTTCCACAGGTAAAGGCAAAGGGTCTGTGGATGTCTCAACGGCACGAATCTTCTTTAATACAGTATCCTTATCATCTAATAAATCTAAAGTATTATGTTCACTCTTACCCATTTTGGAAGAACCATCTAAACCGGGAAGTCGAAGGGCTTCTCTGCCAACCGCCTGTGGGACATGAAGCGTCTCTCCGAAACGACTGTTAAACCGCTGGGCAATATCAATAGCCATCTCTACATGCTGACGCTGGTCATCGCCCACAGGAACTTTATCCGCTCGCACTATTAAAATATCTGCGGCCATTAATACCGGATAGCCTAAAAGTCCAAAGGAAAGAGGATTTCCATCTATCTTGGCATCCTCCTGTAATTTTGACATTTTATCTTTATAGGTAGTCCCGCGTTCCAAAAAACCTATATTTGTAATCATCCCCAATAACAAAGTTAACTCTGCAGTACAGGGCAAATCACTTTGCCGATAGATAATGGATTTGTTCGGGTCTAAACCACAAGCAACATAAGTGCGAAGCATATCAATGGTATTCTGATAAATATTTTCTCTTGTAGCAATCGTTGTCAGGGCATGATAATCGGCAACGAAATAATAACATGTAGATGTATCCAATTCCTGAAGTTTTAAAAAATGACGAATAGCACCAAAATAATTACCATAATGCAATCTACCCGTCGGACGAATTCCAGATAAAATAACTTCTTTTTTCTTAAAAGATTCAGCCATAACAAAACCTCTTTTATTTATTGTATTTTTATAAAGAATAAGGGGATAAGAATATAAATAGGATTATATAAAAAATAGCAATAAAGACTCTAATTAGATGTATTTTATATCATCTTTTAGCAAAGTATTTTATTTTAATTAAGGTTAAATATAATATTTGGAGGAGATTTTCATTTTGATTTTTAGGTTGATTAAATATTAGAATATGTTATATAACGAACGGTAGGTATAACAGTAAAGTAAAAATAATTATAAAAAATTAAACCAAAAACTTATTGGAGGAATTCAATATGGCAGAAGAAAAAAAATCTATTAGCTCACTGATGGTAGAAACCAGAACTTTTCCGCCATCTGAAGAAGTGCGAAAAAGAGCCCACATCAAATCGTTTGATGAGTATTACCAGATGTGGAAACGGTCTATTGATGACTGTGAGAATTTCTGGCTGGAACAGGCAGAGACTTTGTCCTGGTTTAAAAAGCCGACCAAAGCCCTGGAATATACATGGAACACAGAGGCACGTGTCATCCGCCACACATGGTTCGCTGATGGTGAATTAAATGTAGCTTATAACTGCCTTGACCGTCATTTAAATACACCCACAGCAAAGAAAACGGCTATTATCTGGCAGGGCGAACCCGAAGAAGATGTTAGACGCATTACCTATGAAGAACTTTACAAAGAGGTTTGCAAATTTGCGAATGTATTGAAATCTTTAGGTGTGAAGAAGGGTGACCGTGTATGTATTTATCTACCCATGATAGTTGAACTACCTATCGTTATGCTTGCTTGTGCTCGTATCGGTGCCATTCATTCTATCGTTTTTGGTGGTTTCAGTGCTGAATCTCTTCGTGACCGTATCAACGATTCTGCGTGCAAAATTCTCATTACATCGAACACATCCTTGCGTTCTGGTAAATCTATTCACTTAAAAGAAATTGCAGACAACGCAATGAAAGAAACTCCTTCTATTGAAAAATGTGTCGTTGTGAAAAGAAATAATGAACCCTGTCCCATGACCCAAGGAAGGGATTTATGGTATGACGAACTTATGGCAAAAGCCGCGGATACATGCGAACCTGAAAAAATGAATGCCGAAGACTACTTATTCATTCTTTACACCTCAGGTTCTACAGGTAAACCTAAGGGTGTTGTTCACAGCACAGCAGGTTATTTACTTCATGTATCTCTGTCCCATAAATACATTTTCGATATTCATGATGATGATATTTACTGGTGCACAGCGGATATTGGTTGGGTTACAGGACATAGTTATATCGTTTACGGTCCTCTTTGTAACGGTGCTACAACTGTTATGTTCGAAGGTGTTCCTACTTACCCCGATGCAGGCCGATTCTGGCACATTGTTGACAAATTTAAGTGCACCGTTATTTACACAGCACCCACAGCCATTCGCACACTCATCCAAAAAGGCGATGAATGGCCTGCCAAGTATGATTTAAGTTCTCTTCGTGTGTTAGGTTCCGTGGGTGAACCGATTAACCCCGAAGCATGGATATGGTATTACGAAAAGATAGGAAAAGGTCGTTGCCCGATAGTGGATACATGGTGGCAGACAGAAACAGGCGGTATCTTAATCACTCCGCTACCCGGTGCCCATACATTAAAGCCCGGAAGTGCTTGCAGGCCTTTCTTTGGTGTTGACCCTGTTATCCTTAGAGATGACGCAACCGAAGTAGATGCCAATGAAGGTGGCAAACTTTGTATTCGTAAGCCCTGGCCGGGCATGATGAGAACTACATGGGGTGACCATGATAGATTTATTGATACCTACTTCACCATGTATAAAAATCTTTACTTCACAGGTGATGGTTGCAGACGGGATGAAGATGGTGATTATTGGTTAATGGGTCGTATTGACGATGTGGTCAATGTTTCCGGTCACCGTATTGGAACAGCAGAAGTAGAAAGTGCATTGGTTTCCCATGAAAAAGTTGCGGAAGCCGCTGTCGCTCCAATGCCACATCCTATCAAAGGACAGGCATTATATGCTTATGTAACTCTGGTTGCGGGTGTTGAAGAAAGCGAAGAATTGAGAAAAGAGTTGGTCACGCATGTTCGTAAAGAAATTGGACCTATCGCTGCACCGGATGTTATTCAATTTGCCCGTGCATTGCCAAAGACCCGTTCGGGTAAGATTATGCGTCGTATCCTTCGCAAAATTGCAGAAAACGACCTTAGTAATTTAGGGGATACCACTACATTGGCTGACCCATCAGTCGTCGAAGAACTCGTTAATGGCAGAAAAGCCTTACTTAAAGACTAATATGAATACTTTTTGTTAAATAACTTTTTAGAGCCGTGAGTTGTTAATAAAATTACACTCACGGCTCTTATTAAATTAAAAACAATATTATGGAGGGTTTCGAATATGAGTGAGCAAACAACTCAAAATCGATGGATTGTTGTTATCGGAGCACTTATTGTTCAGGTAAGTTTGGGCGCTGTTTATATATGGAGTGTATTTCAAACTCCTCTGAAAGCGGCTTTCCCCACCTGGACGGAAACACAAGTAACTTATCCATCACAAATTGTGCTTGCGGCATTTGCTCTTGCAGTTATTATTGGTGGAAGAATTCAAGACAAGTTAGGTCCTCGAATTGTTGGAATTTCAGGCGGAATTATTTTAGGTATTGGGCTTATTCTTGCAAAGTTTACGCAAAACTTTGCAGACTCGCCCGAAATGGCTTTGTACTGGCTTATCTTCTCGTTTTCTATCTTAGGCGGATTAGGAATTGGTTTTGCGTATGTTTGTCCTATTGCTACCTGTGTAAAATGGTTCCCGGATAAAAGAGGTTTAATTACCGGTTTAGCCGTTGCTGGCTTCGGTGCAGGTGCCTTTTTCTTCGCTCCATTAGCCAAAGCATTAATATCAGGTGGTGCCTATGAAATTATGAGTGTAAAACTTTTTACATTACCACAAGTCGGTGTTTTCAATACCTTTCTTACGCTGGGTGTTATTTTCCTTGTTGCGGTTGTATTTGGCTCTTATCTGTTAAAAAATCCGCCTGCCGGATTTAAACCCGCAGGCTGGAATCCACCACAACCTGCAGGTGGAGCTGCAACTCGTGTTGATTATAGTCCTACGGAAATGTTAGCCACTCCTGCCTTCTGGTTACTCTGGATTACCTACTTTGCGGGTTGCACAGCAGGTTTACAGGTAATCATGAAAGCGTCCCCTATCTGGCAATCTTTCAGTATCTCCGCAGTTTCTACAAGACCTGTTCCTGAAGATATATTTAGCGGTATCGTTTCTAAAGGAGCGATGGCTGTTTCTCTTATCGCCATATTCAATGCCGTAGGACGAATCTTCTGGGGTAAAGTATCTGATAACATCGGAAGAAAAGCAACCTTAATTCTTATGTTTATACTATGCGGTGCTGCTATGTTAGTGTTAAACTATTTGCGGACCTATCCTTTATATATTTTAGGAATTGGTGTTGTAGGTTTATGCTTCGGCGGTTATCTGGCGTTGTATCCTGCGGTCGTCACCGATTATTATGGAACAAAGAATGTAGGTATTAACTACGGTCTGATGTTTACCGCATACGGTGCCGGCGGATTGGCAGGTCCTTATCTTGCTGCTAAATTAATGGCTGTGGCAGAAAAAGTCCCTTATTTAGTTACTGAAAAAGGAGCACAAATAACAAAAGAATTTGCTTTAGGAAGTTATAGCACAGCGTTTATTGTTAGCGGTATTGCCTGTCTGGTTGCTGGGGCTATCATACTTATCATTCAGCCACCTAAAGCCGCTAAGAGTTAAAATCCCATTAAAATTTACAAAATAATGGCAGAGAAATAATATTCTCTGCCATATTTTTTTGATAAGCAAAAAAGACCCTCAGGATAATTTTACTTTTTTATCAGAGGAAAAAATTTCATCTTCTAAAATTATAAATATCGCTACAGAAAAGGCAAGATATACCTGACCGATAGGATAGGAAAGACGAGGGAAAGCAAGAGACATAACGACTACCTGTGCAACCAAAGCACACCAGTAACCGACCCAAAAACCTTTGTCGTTCCCTTGATACCGAATATTCACAAGGTAACCACTCAAAAATATAATACCCGCTAAAGCAAAAACTATGATACAGAAGCCGATAATCCCACCCTTAAACAGCCAGTATACCCAAAGATTATGTAAAGTCTGAATGGTTGAAAGAGCATATAAATCCTGCCAGAAATTGGAGGCTAATCCTATACCCTCAAACTGACTGCCCATACCCGTACCCAATAAGGGCGATTCTTTTAAGTTCTCCAAAGCCCCCGTAATTTCTACTAACCGTGATTGAATGGAAATTCCTAACTCTGAATTTGTCCAGGATAATATGTCCAGATGGAAAAGAAGAACAAGAGTAAAAAAGACTATGGCTAAACACAATGTAAACATAACGAACATTAAAGGTCTTAACCGCGAGGGTAGATAGAGAATTACTACAAGAACACTACCAAAAAAGACGGTTACTAATGCGGTATTCATCATTAAAATAAAAAGTGGAGGAATAAAAAACAATATAAAAATAAGTGCCTTTAGTTTTTCTTTATATTCTTTATAGTAGAAAAACTGGCTTAAAAAAATAATAAAAAAGATTTCAAAAAACATGTGTCCATTTAAACGAACTTCTTGCAATCGGAAAGGTCCTATTTTCGCAGGAACAAATTCTCCTAAATAATTTTGGAAACGGAGTATCTTCCCCGTTAAAAGCACATAAATAAATAGGGCATAGGTGGCAATTCCTAATAACACCGTTAGAATAAATATGATATTGATTGTCTTTTTCAAAGAGGCAAGGGATTTCCATGCGTGTGGAAATATTAGTGCCGAGAGGAAAAAGAAGGGGAAGCGTGTTTCTGCGATGACGCGTTGCCAATGGTGACCGGATAAAAATCCGATGGTAGCGATATAAGCAAAAAACAACAGATAAAGAAGAACAAAATACAGGAAAACGCTCCACCGCCAATATATCCTTTCTAAAACAAGGTTAACAAAAAAATTTCCTAAAAACATAAACATCATAATTTCACGAGGGTGTATCTCCATCCAGGCAACAGGAAAAATTGTTATAGAAATGTAATAATGATTGAGTATCATAAAGACAAGGAAGATGGTGGCAGAATAATTTAAGGGGAGTAATAGATATAGAATGGCAAAAGGAATGGCTAAACCCAAAAAGAAAACTTGTAAGAAAGGATAGTTTAAAATGAAAAGTAGAAAAATAAGACCCAAACCGTAAAGAACGGTGCATAGAAAAGCAACAATCGGGAGAGACGATTTTGTTAAAAATAGATTTCTTTCTTGAGATAACACTTTCTGCACGGCTATTTCCGTTTTTATATTACCTTACAATAAATAAGAATGGGATTTCTAATTAAAGACTAACTTGCCAGACCTTTTTCGTGTTCTTCGGCCAATTGCTCAATAAATTCCGGTTCCAATTTGGGGAATAAAACTTTTGGCGGATTGAGAGAAAAACCCGCAGGTAAAGGTTTTGTAATTTCTGCCCAGATATCGTCTCCCCCTTCGGGACCTTGTTGCTTTATTTCATAATTTATAATAGAACACAATTCTGAACTACCCTCAGGTATGAACGGGTTCATCAGAATAGATAATGCTTTAACAACCTGGGCACATACATAAAGAGTTGTTCCCGTTCTTTCCATATCTGTTTTTCGGGTTGCCCAGGGTTGTTTGGAGTCAAAATAGACATTGGCTTTACGGGCAAGGTCTACCCATCGTTCCAACGCTAAACGGAAACGAAATGTTTCAATACTTTCTGCAACTCCTTCTTTTGCCGTAGAAATAGCAGAAAGCATGGCATTATCTGCTTCATCCATTATTCCAGGGGAAGGAACTTTGCCCTCAAAGTTTTTCATAATCATTGTCAGGGTTCGATGAATAAAATTCCCCACAATATCACAAAGTTCACCATTATAATGGTTACGAAATTCATTCCAATCAAAATCGGAATCTTTATTCTCGGGCATGATGGAACATATATAGTAGCGAATTGAATTCGTGCCTAATTTATCAATAGCCCAGTTTACGCGAATCATGTTGCCTTTGGACTTGGAGCCCTTCTCCGATTTACCTGTTCTGCGATTGAAAATATTCAGATACTCATTTCCAACGACATTGTCCGCCATAATGAAATTGTCCTGTCCCATTAACATCGCAGGGAAAATAACGGCATGGAACGGAACATTGTCTTTCCCAATAAAATGGATTAACCTTGTATCCGGATTTTTCCACCAATCTTCCCATGCGTGGGGGTCTTGATATTTATCTATACCCCACTGCCTTGTATTGGTTACATATCCAATAGGGGCATCAAACCACACATAGATACGCTTGTTCATAGCATCGGGATGGTCTAACGGTATAGGAACCCCCCAATCAGTATCTCGGGTAATACAACGGGGACGCAAATCTTCTATCCAGCTCAATGCTATTCCACGGACATTGCTTCGCCATTCCGGATGCGACTCTAACCATTGGATAAGTTTTTCTTGAAACTTGGGCAAATTAAGAAACCAATGTAGAGATGTTTTTAATATAGGAGTGGAATTATCACCGGGAATATTGGCACGGGGATTGATTAATTCCTTCGCTGTATATTGAGCACCACACTTCTCACATTCATCACCGTTGGCATCTTCATAACCACAGCGTGGACATTGCCCCTTTACATAACGGTCAGGTAGAAATCGGTTTGTCTTTGTGGAATACCACAATTCCATTTCGCGGGGAAAGATATACTGTTTATTATAAAGGTTGGTAAAGAATGACTGCGTGGTATCAATATGCAAATCCCATGAAGTTCTTCCATAAATATCGTATGAAATACCTAATCTCCGAAAGGCTTCTGCATTAGCATTATGATAGCGGTCTATGACATCTTTGGGGGTTGTTCCTTCTTTCAATGCTGTTAAAGTAATCGGCACACCATACTCATCCGAACCACCAATATATAGGACTTTTTGCCCCCGAAGTCGCTGATAGCGAACATAAATATCTGCTGGTAAATACGCACCGGCGATATGTCCTAAATGGATATGTCCATTCGCATACGGTAAAGCACTTGTAACTAAAATTTTTTTATAACCCATGTGTTATTTATTCCTCAAAATATCTTATAGTTCTTGAACTTTTCGGGTGTTGATGTATAAAAAATTAACAGAAAAAATTGCACACCCAAAAGTCTATCTCTAAAACAATGAAATCAAATACTGATAACTCTTCTTAGCACTATCCAGGGAATTCTTCTCAAAATCCGTATCCTGCTCTATAATCCATTCGCTTGAGTTCCTTGCCTTTATTTCTGCTAATACCTCCCGCCAATTAATTTTCCCTTCATTTCCTAATTCTGTAAATTTTAAGGGTTCTATTGCCCGAACATCTTTTAAGTGGAATAAAGAAATTCTTTTATTGTATCGTTGAGCAGTTAGCAAGGGGTTTTTCTGTGTAGCAACATAAGCCCACCCAAGGTCTAATTCGATATTAACATTTTGGGTTTGTGTAATAAGTTTATCGAGAAGATACCCTTGTTTTGTAGCAATAAGTTCATGGGCATGATTATGGTAAGAAATAGAAAGACCCTGTTGCTGTGCCTGACTACCTATTTGTTCCAATTCGTTGAGGACGGAGGAAAGAAGGGTTTCGTCCTGCCATATTTGAGGGTCAATCCATGGGACAACAACTTTGTCAATACCTGCCTCTTTTACTTCGTTGAAAAAACTTTGCGGGTCCTGACGCAACATCAGAAAGTCCACATGGGTGCTTATCGGTTTTAGATTATATTGTTGTAATTTTTTTCCAAACTCGGGGATGGTCATCGTCCCTGTGTCTGCGATTTCTACATAACGGAACCCTATTTCAGAAACTTGTTGAAGGGCGTTATCACAATCTCTTGCTAACTCATCACGAATGGTATAGAGTTGAAGGGCTATTTTAGGAAATTGAGAATTGGGGTGCGTCATAATTTTTTTCATGTAGAAATGTATTTTTTAAGGAACATATAACTTTCAGAAATTTCTTCCAATATATCTCCCTGAAAGGAGTCCTGTTCATACATATACCATTCCACCTGTGCTGTTTTTGCCGCTGGGAGGATTTCTTCCCAATTAAGGTCGCCTTCTCCTAAGGGAACAAAGGTATGCTTTTTACCGACAAGTTTCTTTTCTATTTTGGCATCTTTAATATGGACAACGGGACATCGTTTCGGATATTTTTTCAACCAATCCGCAGGATTGGAACCTCCAATGTATAACCATGCTAAATCAAATTCTGCATATAAATTGTCGGGACAGGTAGACTGTAAGAGGACATCCAATCTGGAGGAGGATTGATTGGGAAAAGATTGAAGTTCCCAATCGTGATTATGATAGGAGAGGCGTATATTTTTTAAACGAAGCCGTGCACCCAGAGCATCCAGTCTGGCACAGCCTTTTAACCAGGCTTCCGAATCGGCACGACAATCCGACATCATTCCACCCGGGGCAATATCCGTCACACCTACTGTTTTCCAGAATTCCACCTGTTCATCAAAATTCTTCTCAAAATCTTCAACATTTATATGTGCTGCAACGGCTTTTAATCCTGCCGTATCCAATGCGGAACGGATTTCTTTTGCAGACAAATCGGGCATACCACTCCATTGGACATATTCATATCCAATCTCACGAACTTTTTTTAATGTGGATTGCAAATCTTTTTTTGCCAGTTCACGGACGCTATATAATTGTAATCCAAAGGGCATGATATTTCCCTTTTTTGTTATTTAGTTTCTTGTTTCTCTTTTTTTTCTTTCTTGGCTTTTTTCGTCTCTTTCCCTTCTAACATATCTATAATTTCGATACGAGCCAAGGGGGAACCGTCTCCTAATCTATGGTCAAGTCGGAGGATACGGGTATATCCACCTGCACGATTGGCACATGCAGGAGCAATCTCTTTAAACAATCGGGTTACCACATCATTATCCCGAAGACGAGCAAATGCCAATCTTCTATGATGTACAGAATCTACTTTGGCAAGGGTGATTAAAGGCTCTGCAAACATACGCAGTTCTTTTGCCTTCATTAAACCGGTTTCAATGGCATCATGGCGGAACAAGGCACACATTAAACTCCGCATCAATGCCTCTCTATGGGAAGTATTTCTACCTAATCTTCTTCCTGCTTTACGATGTCGCATGATTCTAACTCCTCACAAATTGTTTATTCATCTTCTTGTTCATCTTCTAACATTTTTTCTGCTAACAAATCTTCGGCTTCGCTGACCTGTCCTTGAACGCCAGGTTCATGAAATTCTACAGGAAATTGCTTTGCGCGAGAGGCGGAAGTCTGTCCTTTTTTCATTCCTAAGTTGAGACCTAATTTCTGAAGAGTCTCTTTAATTTTCTCAATAGTTGTGGCACCTAAATTGGGAAGTTTGGAAAGGGATTCTTCGGTATATACTACAAGGTCGCCAAGGGTATGTATATTTGCCTTTTTGAAGCAATTTAAAGCTCTTTGAGGGAACTCCACCTGTTCGATGGGTTTAAGAAGAAGGGCATTCATTTTTATTTCATTTATATCTTCTTCACTTTCTTCTTCCTCTTCCGATTTGACCGATACTTTTTCCTGCTTTACAAAAATACGCAAATGGTCAATTAATAAAGCAGAGGATTGTTCTAATGCCAATTCCGGGGTAATGGAACCATTCGTCCAGATTTCAAGAATAAGTCGGTCGTAGTCGGTTTTTTGACCGACACGAGCATCTTCTACCTGGAAATTTACTTTGGTCACCGGAGAGAAACTGGCATCAAGATAAATCGTTCCGCGTTCGGCATGTCCTAATTCCAATTCTTCCGCCGGGACATATCCTCTACCTCGGGAAACTTTTATTTCCATTTTCAATTTAGCATCACTACGAACAGGAACAGCAATGACATGGTCCGGGTTATAAACATCTATGGGTTGACCCTGAAACAGGTCTTTGGCATAAATAATATTTTCTCCTTCATGTTCGAAAGAGAAAATGAGCGATTCACCCTGATTCAGGGATATTTGACAGCGTTTCAAATTGAGAACGAGGTCTGTAACATCTTCCTGAAAACCCGGAATTGCTGAAAATTCATGATATATTCCATCTATTTTTATTGCGGTAATAGCGCTCCCTTCGAGTGAAGCAAGAAGAACCCGCCGTAATGAATTTCCTACGGTTACGCCATATCCCCGCTCAAACGGCTCTACAATAATCCGAGCATAACGGTCATTGGAGGACGGGTCAAATTGAACAACTTCTGGAATGATGAAATCTTTTGCTACCATTTGGTTATACCCTTTGAATTTATGGTTATGCGTGTTGTTTTTTTCTGTATTTTTTATATAAAAACAGAAGTTATACCCTTCTTCTTTTTCTCGGTCTACAACCGTTATGAGGAATAGGTGTTGTATCTTTTATCATAGTTACATTTAAGCCTGTCGCCTGAATGGCTCGAATGGCTGATTCGCGGCCAGCACCGGGTCCACTAACAAATATGCTGACTTCACGAAGTCCCATTTCCAGAGCTCGTTTGCTGGCTTGTTCTGCGGCTAATTGTGCGGCATAAGCCGTGCTTTTACGAGAACCGCTAAAACCTACCTGACCGGCACTGGACCAGGAAATAACATTTCCTAAATGGTCTGTTATGGATACAATCGTATTGTTAAATGTTGCCTGAATATAGGCGTTTCCGGAAGTTATCCCTAATATAACTTTTTTCTTTTTTGCTTTTGATTTACCTTTGTCTCTTTGCACGGATGATACTCCTTTTGCAAGTTATTCAATATTGATATTTATAGCAAATTTTTATTTCTTCTTAGATGCAATTCTACGGGGTCCTTTGCGTGTACGGGCATTGGTATGGGTTCGTTGCCCACGGACAGGCAATCCCTTTTTATGCCGTGTCCCACGATAACTCCCAATATCCATTAATCGCTTTATATTCGCAGCGATTTCACGACGAAGGTCTCCTTCAACTTTATAATGATTTTGGATATAGGATGAAATGGTATTTGCTTGTTCATCGGTCAAATCGCGGACACGCGTATCCGGATTAATGTTTGTATTCTTTAAAATTTCGAGTGCACGGGCAGGACCTACTCCGTAGATATATGACAATGCCACAACAACTCTTTTGTCTTTGGGTAAATCTACACCTACAACACGAGCCATTCTTTAACTCTCCTTCTTTATCCCTGTTTTTGTTTATGTTTCGGATTATCACAAATTACACGGACCTGTCCGTGTCTGCGAATAATTTTACATTTTTCACAAATCCTTTTTACTGAACTTCTCACTTTCATAATCGTTCCATTTCCTTCTTAATCGTTAGATGGACCTGATTGTTTAAACCGATATGTAATGCGACCGCGGGTAAGGTCATAAGGGGACATCTCCACCTTTACCTTATCACCGGGCAATATTCGTATAAAGTTCATTCGCATTTTCCCTGAAACATGAGCCAGTATTGTGTGTCCATTCTTCAATTGCACCTTAAACATGCAATTCGGTAAAGGCTCTACAACAACACCGTCAATTTCTATGGGTTTTTCTTTCATACTATTTTTATCTCAAAACCTCTAATTATTGCGTTGTCCCCATATAAGTTTTTCATTATATGAAAGGATTTCTCCTTTATCTGCACGGACAACAATGCTATGTTCGAAATGGGCACTGGGTAAACCATCACGGGTTACCGCTGTCCAGCCATCGTTTAAAATACGAACGGCAGATGTTCCCATATTCACCATCGGTTCTATTGCAAGTATCATGCCTTGTCTAAGTCGCACACCGGGTTTGCCGGTATCGAAGTTCGGAATTTGTAAGGGTTCGTGCATCTCCGTGCCGATACCATGTCCTACAAAATCACGAACTACAGAGAAACCTTCTTTTTTGCATGTATCTTCAATTATTTTTCCAATATCGTTTATTGTATTTCCTTCTTTAGCAACACAAATGGCTCTTGACAAAGCCAAATCTGTGGTCTCAATCAGTTTCTTTCGTTGAGCATCAATATCACCACAAGGCAATGTAACTGCTGCATCGCCATAGTAGCCACAATAACATGTTCCGACATCAATACTCACAATTTCTCCTTCTTTTAATACTCTTTTGCCGGGTATCCCATGGACAACTTCATCTTCGATAGATATACATGTTGCCGCAGGATAGCCTCGATAGCCTTTGAACGATGGGATAGCCCCTCGTTCGCGTATCATTTCTTCGGCAATTTTATCTAAATCTTTTGTTGTTATTCCCGGTCTGATGTGCTCTGCCAAAGTCGCCAAGACTTCAGCAACTATTTGGTTTGCAGTGCGGAGTAATTCTATCTCCCATTCAGAGCGAATTACCACCATACCGCATTTTTTCACCTTTATAGAATTAAGATTATGTATTATAACAACTTACAAAATTAAATTCAACATAAAAAATATTTATTTTTTAATTAAAAACTTCTGCGAGAACGAATTCGTCCTGCTTTTCCACTAAATCCATCGTAATGTCTCATTAACAAATGCTGTTCTATCTGCTTAATTGTATCTAATGCAACACCGACTAAAATCAATAAACTGGTTCCTCCAAAGAATTGGACAACTGTCCAATCGGGAACTTTGATAAAGAAATACACCGCCTCGGGAAGTAACGCAATGATAGCAAGGAATATAGAACCTGCAAGGGTTATGCGTGTCATAATATGGTTTAGGTATTCGGCTGTGGCTTTGCCCGGTCGAACACCGACAATAACACCACCATATTTTTTCATATTGTCTGCAATTTCTACGGGATTAAATGTAATCGCTGTATAGAAAAAGGAAAAGAAAATAATCAGCCCACCATAGCAAATAGCATATCCAATGTTCCCCGGATAAAACAGTTGACGAATAATCTGTTCTATAATAGGAATGCGTATTGTATCACCTAAATACGCAGGAAGAGAAAGTATGGAACTTGCAAAGATAATAGGAATAACACCTGCCTGATTTACCCGTAAAGGTAAATATGTTTTCTGTCCGCCTGAAACCCTTCTTCCTTTTACCTGACGCGGATACTGAACAGGAATTCGGCGTTGACCCGTAGTGATTGCAATGGCTCCCGCAATAACGGCAACCATTAAGAAAACAAGTACCAGCGCCTGAAACATATTCAATTGCTTGGATACAAAAACTAATTGAACAAGATGTCGTAATGCGGCAGGCATGCGCGAAACGATACTTGTAAAGATAATCAATGACATTCCATTGCCGATACCAAATTCACTTATTTGTTCTCCTATCCACATAACAAATGCAGCACCTGTTGTAAATGATAAAACACAGGTGAAAATAAACATAGGTCCAGGATTAGGAACAATTTCTCTTCCTAACCCTTGCAAGAACCATGAAATTCCTATAGACTGAATAATACAAAGAACTATCGTCCCATAACGGGTATAATCATTAATTTTTTGTTGTCCCTGGTGTCCTTCCTTTTGTAATTTCTCCAATGCGGGAATAATGGGAATTAAAAGGGATAAAATAATAGATGCGGTAATGTAGGGCATAATACCCAATGTGAAAACGGTAGCACGGGCAAAGGCCCCTCCACTGAACATATCGTAGAAACCTAATAGCCCTCCCCCCTGACTAATCTTCTGTGCTAATGCAGCACCATCAATGCCAGGAGCCGGAACATGACAGCCGAGCCTGTAAATAGCCAACATAATGAGAGTAAATATAATTCGGCTTTTCAGTTCCGGTATTCTAAATGCATTTTTGAAAGCCTCTAAAGGTTGAGACACCGAACAGCTCCTCTCATACTATTTATGAGTTTTGTGTTTCTTCTGTAGTTTCTTCTTTTATTTTTTGTAATGTAATTGTTCCTCCCGCACTTTCAATTTTCTGTCGTGCAGAGGGAGACACCGACTGAACTATAATATTAAAGGATTTTGTTAATTCACCTTTACCTAAAATCTTAACACCACCCTTTTGTTTCTTGGCTAATCCTTTCTTAATCAAATCTTCCGTTGTAATGGTTGCACCTGCATCAAAGAATTTTTCAAGCATTTCTACATTGACTATGGACACAGGGAACCGTTTTATATGGTGGAAACCGCGTTTGGGTAGACGACGATGTAAAGGCATTTGCCCTCCTTCAAATCCGGGTTTTGTCTTATAACCCGAACGAGATTGAGCCCCTTTATGTCCACGACAGGAAGTTTTTCCATGTCCAGAACTGGGACCTCTTCCAACGCGTTTTCTTCTCTTTTTGGCACCTTCTTTATAAGTTAATGTATGTAGTTCCATCGTCTTTTTCCCTTTTTACCTCTAATTTAATCTTCCTTCGGTTTTGTTTTCTTGGATAAGGTATTCAAACCTCTGATTTGCAACATTTCTTCACGGGTTTTAAGTTGACGAAGCCCGTTCAAGGTTGCCCATATTACATTTACAGAGGTATTAGAACCTAATGATTTCGTTAATACATTGGAGTATCCTGCGGCTTCTAAAACGGCACGCACAGGACCACCTGCAACTATGCCCGTTCCGCGAGAAGCCGGCTTCAAAAGAACGCGAGCCGCATCCGCTCTGCCCAATACTTCATGAGGGATGGTTGTTTCAACAATAGGAACTTTGAACATGTTTTTCTTGGCTTTTTCTGTTGCCTTCCGAATAGCATCAACAGTTTCGCCTGCTTTACCAATCGCAGCACCGATATTCCCTTTGCCATCACCTACAACAACAAGGGCAGAAAAACTAAAACGTTTACCACCTTTTACTACTTTGGCAACACGACTAACACGAATAACCTGTTCGATAAATTCTGTGGGTTGTTGTTCAACTATGACATCGTCTTCTTCGGTTCTTCTTCTTGATTTCTTTTCCATCATAATTTATATTCTCCTTAGAATTTTAATCCAGCTTCTCGTGCGGAGTCTGCCAGAGCTTTTATTCTACCATGATACAAATGCCCTCCACGGTCGAATGCAACTCGAGAGATAGATAGGTTAAGTGCTTTTTTCGCAAGTTCACTTCCTACCTGTTTAGCGGATTCGATATTTCCGCCTTTAATCTTCAGTTGCACAGAGGACGCAGAAACCAGAGTTTTTCCCTGTGTATCATCAATTATCTGGGCATAGATATGATTTAATGTTTTTGTAACACGCAGTCTCGGACAGGACGGCGTCCCAAAAATCTTTTTACGAACTCTTTGTTTTCTCCGTTCCAAACGAACTAATTTTTGATAAATTTTCTTCATAGTATCTCTATCCTATTTGTTATTTTCCACTTGCTTTGGATTCTTTTCTATGAATGCGTTCATAGTCGTAACGGATTCCCTTACCTTTATACGGTTCGGGTTTGCGTAACGCACGAATATTTGCAGAGACCTGTCCCACCAATTCTTTATCAATACCGATAACTTTTATCGTTTGTGGGTTTTCCACAGCGAAAGTAATCCCGGGGGGTGGTTCCATAGTAACGGGATGACTGAAACCTAATGTAAGGTTTAAATTCTTTCCCTGTAAGGAAGCACGATATCCGACACCTTCAATTAATAAGGTCTTCTGGTAGCCCTTTGTTACACCGATTATCATGTTATGGATTAAAACACGGGTTAACCCATGCAGGGCTTTGTGTTCTCTTTTATCACTGGGTCTTTGAACAACGATTTGCTTGCCTTCAATATTTATAATGACCTCTGGATGAAAGGTTCTCTGTAGTGTTCCTTTGGGTCCCGTAACGGTCAGGGTGTTCCCTTGTAATTCGCATTTCACACCATCGGGTACGGGCACCGGTAATTTACCTATCCGTGACACTGTCTATCCCTTTCTTTTATCTCATATTGTTTTGGGTTACCATACTTCACAAATAATCTCGCCACCGAGCTTTTGTTTCTTTGCTTCACGACCTGTCATAATCCCCTTCGGGGTTGACATAATTTGCATTCCAAAACCGCTCCGCACAGGTTTCAGGTCACGATAACCGGAATACCTGCGGATACTGGGTCTACTTACCCTTCGAATTCCTTGAATTACTGAACGACGGTCTTTGGTATAGTTTAATTGAATTTTTAATTGGGGTACTTTGCTATCCTTATCCAGCTGATAATCTGCAATAAATCCCTCTTTTTTAAGGACCTTGCAGATTTCTTCTTTTATTTTAGAAGCAGGAATTTCTACGGTTACATGTCCTGCTTGTGCTGCATTGCGTATCCGCGTTAGCATATCACTGATGGGGTCATTCATTGACATATTTCTTACCCTTTTCCTTATTTACCAACTCGATTTAGTTACACCGGGAATTTTACCTTCCAAAGCCAAAGTGCGAAAGCAAATTCTGCAAATCTGGAAATCACGCATAAAGGCTCGTGGCCTTCCACATCGCTTACAGCGATTGTATTTGCGAACCTTGAACTTGGGAGGTCTGTTTGCTTTTATCATTAAAGATTTCTTAGCCACAATAATTACTCCTATGTTGTAAATGGCATTCCAAACATTCTTAATATTTCACGATTAGCATCTGCAGATGTGGAATTTTTAAATACGAAAGTAATGTTCATTCCACGAACACGCTGGATACTATCAATGTTTATTTCCGGGAAAATCGTTTGTTCTTTTAACCCTAATGTATAGTTACCAAAGGGGTCAAATGATTTCGTAGGCACTCCACGGAAGTCGCGAATACGGGGAATAGCAATATTAAAAAGTCTATCCATAAATTCATACATACGGTCACCACGCAAAGTTACTCGACAACCAATACTGACACCTTTTCTTAACTTAAAGTTAGATACCGACTTTCTTGCTTTACGAATTTGGGGTTTTTGTCCTGTAATAATCCCCAATTCATTAGCGGCATTTTCTAAAAGTCGAGCATCCTGTGTGGCGTCTCCAACACCCATATTCACAACGATTTTTTCCAATCGTGGAACCTGCATAATATTTTTGTATTGGAACTTTTTCATCGCCTCAGGGACGATTTGTTGAAAATATTTCTCTTTTAACCTTGGAGCCACGGTTTCTTTCTCCTTCTTTAATCTAATGCTTCACCGGTTGCTTCCCAAACACGAACACGGCGTCCATCTTCTAATCGTTTCATTTTTATTTTTGACGGTGCGTTAATGGCTTCGCACCAGGGTGCTACATTGGAAATGTGGATAGGGGCTTCTTTCTGGACAATTCCACCTGCCTGATTTCGTGAAGAAGGTTTGGTATGTCTTTTTACAATATTGACCCCTTCCACTAATATTTTTTGTTTCTTAGGGTATACTTCTAAAACTCGGCCTTTTTTCCCTTTGTATTCTCCGCGAATAACTATTACGGTATCTTTCTTACGAATATGCATGAAACTAACCTCCATCCTATAACACTTCCGGGGCTAAGGAAACAATTCGCATGAACCCTTTTTCCCGCAATTCACGGGCAACGGGTCCGAAAATGCGTGTTCCCCGAGGTTCCATTTGATTGTTAAGTATCACTGCTGCATTGGAATCAAAACGGATGGTTGTTCCGTCCGGGCGTTGTGTATCACGACGCATACGAACAACAACCGCTTTCACAACATCCCCTTTCTTTACATTGGAGTTGGGGATGGCTTCTTTTACACTGGCAGTTATAATATCTCCTAAGCCCGCATAACGACGCTTGGAACTACCCATTACCTGGATAACCCGAATAACTCGGGCACCGGAGTTATCGGCCACTTTTAATCTTGAATATATCTGAATCATTGGAATTTTTACTCCTCTGCTGGTTGTTCTGAACTTACAAGTTCGTTAGTTTCATCTATCTGTAAATCTTCATCTATCGCTTTCTTCTTAAGAACATCCGCAGATTGGATTATTTCTATCAATCTCCAGCGTTTGGTTTTACTTAAAGGTCGGCATTCACGAATACGAACAAGGTCTCCTGTTTTGGCTTTGTTTTCTTCGTCATGTGCCTTATATTTCTTGGTTCGTTTGACGCCTTTTTTGTAAAGTGGATGATATTTTAATCTCTCTACACTCACTGTAATCGTCTTATTCATGGCATCACTCGTAACTATCCCAACGAGTTCTTTTTTCAATCCTTTTGTCTTTGTATTTTCTGAACTCATAGTTCGCAATTCCTGATTCTCCATTTAGATTGTTCTACTTTTTCTTTTTACTTTCTTTTCTACCTTGTTCCGATAATTCTCGTTCTCTCAGTATCGTCTTTATCCGTGCAATATCTTTACGGACAAGACGACCCGCCCGAACATTATCAACCACGCCTGTTACTAATTTCAGTCGAAAATTGATTAATTCTTTTTTTCGTTCTTCGAGGAGTGCTATCAATTCCTCGTTAGTTTTATCGCGTAAATCCTTCGCCTGCATTTTCATTCATCCTCTTAATAACGATTAACTTCGTTTTATCAATGTTGTTTTAATGGGCAATTTATGTCCCGCCAAACGAAACGCTTCTTCTGCTAAACTCTGTTCTACACCTTCTACTTCGAAAAGGATGCGGCCTCTTTTTACCACCGCGACCCATTCCTCTGGTGCACCTTTTCCTTTACCCATACGGGTTTCTGCCGGTTTTTTAGAAATGGGTTTATCCGGAAAAACGCGAACGAAGATTTTTCCTCCGCGTTTTAGATGTCGGGTAATCGCAATACGCGCCGCTTCTATTTGTCTCGCTGTAATCCATGCGGTTTCTAAGGCTTTAAGGCCATATTCACCAAAATTAACTTCTGTGGCACCTTTAGAAACACCGCGTCTTCTTCCGCGTTGCTGTTTTCTGTATTTCGTTCTGCGTGGAGATAACATGTTCTATACTCCTCAACCATTCGTTTGTTTATTTTGGGGTGCTTTTCGAGCAGGTCTTCCCGAACGCTCGCCACGGGAAGGGGTCATTCGGACTGTCTCAACACCTGCTACACCCGATACAAATTTTTTATGTTCAATATCCCCTAAATATATCCATACTTTGACGCCAATGGTTCCATAAGTTGTAAAACTGGTTGCAACACCATAATCAACCCATGCCCTTAAAGTATGCAAAGGAACGCTACCTTCGTGGGTTTGCTCAGCACGGGCAATTTCAGACCCGTTTAATCTGCCGGCAACACGAATACGGATACCTTTGGCTCCTGCCCGCAGTGCACTTTCGACGGCTCGTTTCATAGCACGGCGGAAAGAGGCTCGTTTTTCTATTTGAAGGGCGATATTTTCTGCTACTAATTGTGCATTTAGTTCCGGTAATTTTACTTCGATAATCTGCAAATTAACGATTTTCCCGGGACATAGAATTTCTACTTCAGTCTTTATTTTTTCTAATTCGATACCTTTTTGACCAATGACAAGACCCGGTCTTGCGGTATAAACATAAATTTTTATTCTTTTTCCGGCTCGTTCTACATCAATACGGGCTATACCTGCGGCGAACAATCGCTTTTTCAGATATTCACGGATTTTCAGGTCTTCATGAAATAAGGATGTATATTCTTTTTCGTTATACCAGATAGAAGACCATTTTTCAATAACTCCTAAACGGAAGCCAAATGGATGAACTTTCTGTCCCACGCGTATCTCCTTTTATTTTTTCTTTGCGGGTGTTGGTTTTCTTTCTTCGCCTGCGATGACAATATGTATATGTGAATGACGATGACGAATACGGACGGCTCGTCCCCAGGGTGCAGATTGATAAGAACGGACTATTCTTCCGGGGTCTACCCGAATTTCCGTAATCTGCATCTCATCTGTATCTATTCGCACTTTTTTCTGCCTCGCTTTTTCTTCTGCATTGGCAACAACAGATTGCAACAGTTTAAGCAAAGGTTCACCTGACCGTTTTAATGTAAAGGTTAGGATATCCCTCGCTTCGGCAACTTTGCGTCCGCGTATCAAATCAACTACCAATCGCACTTTGCGAGGTGCTATTTGCAAATGTCTTAAATGGGCTTCTGCAAAAATCATAGTTTAACTCCTATTTCTTTTTACTATCCGGATGTCCATGGAAAACTCGGGTTGGAGCAAATTCACCTAACTTATGTCCAACCATATTTTCAGTTACAAACACCGGGATGAAGGATTTGCCGTTATGAACCGCTATGGTCAAGCCTACCATTTCGGGAATAACGGTAGAACGACGCGACCAGGTCTTTATTACCTTTCGGTCTCCGGTACTCTGCTGTTTCAGTATTTTATCCAGCAGTGATTGGTCAATGAAATATCCTTTTTTTAGTGAACGAGGCACTTTTTATCTCCTACTTATTTCTCGTTTCTTCTTCTTAATATATATTGATTTGTCCGATGATTTTTCTTGCGGGTCTTATATCCTTTCGTCGGTTTTCCCCATGGAGTTACGGGATGTCTACCACCGCGAGTCCGTCCACCCAACGGATGGTCTACAGGGTTCATTACTTCTCCGCGGACCTTGGGTCGGCGACTTAACCAGCGGGTACGACCTGCTTTACCCAGACTAATATTAATATGTTCTTCGTTCCCGACCACTCCGATAGTTGCCCGACAATTACTTAAAACTTTCCTCATCTCGCCGGAGGGCATACGCAACACAACAAACCTTCCCTCTTTTGCGAGTATCTGGCAACTGTTTCCTGCGGAGCGGGCTAATTGTCCGCCTTTGCCCGGAGTAAGTTCCACATTGTGGACCATAGTTCCTAACGGGATTTTTATGAGAGGAAGGCAATTCCCTACTTCAAAATCAACATTCTCGCCACTCATTATCGTCTGTCCAACACTCAAACCTTGAGGAGCCAGAATATATCTCTTTTCCCCATCTACATAAGTAATAAGAGCGATGTTTGCAGAACGCATGGGATCATATTCAATCGCAGTTACTTTACCAGGAATACCATCTTTATCACGACGGAAATCAATAACTCTGTAAAGCCGTTTATGTCCACCTCCGCGCCTGCGGACTGTGATACGCCCTAAATTATTTCGTCCAGCTTTCTGTTTGAACGAAATGACCAAACTCTTTTCCGGCTCTTTTTTCGTCAGAGTTGAAAAATCTGCCACCGTCATGTGTCTACGAGACGGTGTATAAGGTTTAAATCTCTTTACCGGCATTGTTTATAACTCCTAAACGAGTTCAATTTTTTCGCCCGCCCGAAGGGTCACGATGGCTTTTTTCCAATCGGCTTTTTTCCCTAACTGACGGGTTCTAAAATTTCTTCGTGTTTTACCTTTATAGTTCATGGTGTTCACACTAACTACATGGACACCTGGAAACATGGCTTCCACTGCTTTTTTAATCTGAATTTTGTTGGCATTCGACGCAACCTGAAAAGTATATTGGTTGGCTTTTGCTGTCTGTATTTGTGATTCTTCAGTTATAATCGGTTTTTTAATGATATGATATACTTCGTAACTCATGATAATCTTTCCTCCAAAGAAGGAATAGCTTCTTCCTGTATAAATATTTTATG
The DNA here is from genome assembly GCA_035378955.1 of Candidatus Hydrogenedens sp. Taxonomy (NCBI): domain Bacteria; kingdom Pseudomonadati; phylum Candidatus Hydrogenedentota; class Candidatus Hydrogenedentia; order Candidatus Hydrogenedentales; family Candidatus Hydrogenedentaceae; genus Candidatus Hydrogenedens; species Candidatus Hydrogenedens sp. The sequence continues at coordinate 35,246 of DAOSUS010000027.1, forward strand.
TGCCCATAACACATCATAGGCATTAACATCTCCTGCAGTTCTCACTTCTACATTGGGTATGTTGCGAGCAGAAAGCAGAAGGTTATCATCTATAGATTGCGTTATAATAAGCGTTTTCTTCCCTTCGGGATGTATTTTGGCTAAAATGTCTGCAACGACTTTTGTTTTAACCTGTTCTATTTTTAATCCCGCAAGTCCGAAAAGCCTTTGATTTCTCAGGCGGTCGCTTAATGTGCTGGACAATGCTAATCGTTTCATCTTAACGGGGACATCAATACGATAATCGCGGGGACGAGGTCCAAAGATAATACCCCCACCACGCATTTGTGGTTCACGGGTACTTCCGTGACGGGCATTTCCCGTTCCTTTCTGGCGATAAGGTTTTTTACCGCCTCCGCTCACTTCTCCACGATTTTTCGTCTTATGCTGTCCTGTATGAAGGGAACTGCGTAATGCCCGTATTACTTCATGAACTAAGGTCTCACGAATCGGGGCATCAAATACTTCTGACTTTACTTCCCGTTCACACTGTAATTTTCCTTGTGTATCAATGACCGGTATTACAGCCATGGTTTATGCATTCCTTTTTATTTTTACTGTGTGCTTTATTTCAACCAAACCCCCATTGGCACCGGGGATAGAACCACGAATAACTAATAAATTCTTTTCAGGGACAACATCTACGACTTCCAGATTCTGAACGGTCACACGGACATTCCCCATGTGTCCCGGAAGTCCTTTCCCTTTATATACTTCCGCCGGATAGGCACTTTGTCCTATGGAACCCGGCCGACGGTGGAAATTGGAACCATGAGTTCCCGGACCACCGCTGTATCCGTACCGTTTCACGACGCCGGCAAAACCTCTTCCTTTGGACTTTCCAGAAATATCTACCCGATCGCCGATTTTGAAAATATCTAATTTTATTTCGTCACCGGGTTTCAGAGGATTGTCCGTCTCCACACGAAATTCTTTTAAGAAGCGTTTCGGTGGAACACCTGCCTTCTCGAAATGTCCTTTCAAAGGTTTGGTGCATCGTTTCGGTTTTATATCATCAAAACCGACCTGAACGGCTTCATAACCATCTTTTTTTTCTGTTTTTCTTTGAATGACCACACAGGGACCTGCTTGGACAAGGGTTACATCTATCCATTGTCCGTCCTGCGTAAATATTCGTGTCATTCCTAATTTTTTACCCAGAATTCCCGTTGCCATTCTTGGGATATCCTTACTATTAATCGTTAATTAGTTTTCATTTACTGTTTAACTTCCACATCTACACCGGGCGGTAAAGCCAGTTTAGTAAGTTCTTCTACTGTGGCTTGTCCCGGATTAATTATGTCTATAAGTCTTTTGTGAACACGCATTTCAAACTGTTCTCTTGACTTTTTATCCACATGCGGACTGCGATTTACCGTGTATTTATGCATTTCCATCGGTAAAGGCACAGGACCACGAACAGCGGCGCCTGTCTTCTTCGCAACAATCACAATCGCCTTTGCAGACTGGTCTAACAGTCTGTGGTCGTATGCCTTTAACTTAATTCTTAACCGAATGCTCACTTTATCTCTCCTTTAACAGCGTAATTACTCTATAATTTTACTGACGACGCCAGCACCTACGGTCCGTCCACCTTCGCG